>NZ_JAMXSA010000044.1:0-23010 GCF_024124465.1 Microbacterium sp. CnD16-F | reverse complement strand
GCACGCGGAACTCGACGGTCGCCGCCTCGCCCGGCCCCAGCGGCACGCGCTGGTAGGCGAGCAGCTGCGCCGACGGCCGCGTCGTCGTGCCCACGACGTCGTGACCGTACAGCTGCACGACGTCGGTCGCCGGGGCCTCGCCGGTGTTGCGCACCGTGATCGTCGCGGTGAGCCCGTCACCGGTGGCGGCCTGCGGCGCGACCCGCAGGTCCTCGTACGCGAACGTCGTGTAGGTCAGTCCGAACCCGAACGGCCGCACCGGGGTGGGGTCGGCACTCGTGATGTCGCTGCGTCCGCCGAGGCGCGGGTGCAGGTAGGTGAACGGCTGCGCACCGGCCGAGCGGGGGAGCGAGACGGGCAGGCGGCCCGACGGCGTGACTCGACCCGAGACGATCCCCGCGAGGGCGTCCGCGCCCTCTTCGCCCGGGAAGAAGCACTGCACGATCGCCGCCGGCGCGGCGGCGCCGTCGAGCGCCCATCCGATGGCGTACGGCCGCCCCGAGAGGACGAGCACGACGACGGGGGTGCCCGACGCGACGACCTCCTCCACCAGGCGCCGCTGGACACCCGGCAGCTCGAGGTCGTCGACGTCGTTGCCCTCGCCCACGGTGCCGCGGCCGAACAGGCCGGCGCGGTCGCCGACCACGACGATCGCCAGGTCGGACCGGGATGCCGCGGCCACGGCATCCGCGATGCCCGCCGCGTCGTCGCCCTCGACGTCGCACCCGCGCACCGATTCGATCCGCGCCGCCGGGTACTCGGCGCGCAGCGCGTCGAGGAGGGTCGGGATCTCGATGCCCGCGGGGGTGCCGGGGTGGTGGGCGAGCACGTGGTTCACGAACGAGTAGCAGCCCATGAGCGCCTCGGACGAGTCGGCGTTCGGGCCGAGGACGGCGATGCGCCCCGGCGCTACCGCGGGCAGCGTGCCGTCGTTCGAGAGCAGGACGGCGGACTCGGCGGCGAGGCGCCGCGCGAGCTCGCGGTGGCGCGGCCCGTCGAGGTCGACGCTCGCGGGAGGCTCGGCGAAGTCCGCGTCGAGCAGCCCCAGGCGCTCCTTCTGCGCGAGGACCCGCAGCACGGCGTCGTCGAGGACACTCTCGTCGAGCGCCCCCGAGCGGATCCGCTCGAGCAGCGGACCGGCGAAGGCGTCGAGCGTCGGCAGCTCGACGTCGATCCCGGCGCGCAGGGCGAGCTCCGCCGCTTCGCCGAGGTCGGCGGCGACACCGTGCGTGGAGTGGAGGAACGCGACCGAGAAGTAGTCCGCGACGACCGGCCCCTCGAACCCGAGGCGTCCGCGGAGGACCTCGCTCAGGTAGTACGGGCTCGCGCCGACGGGAGCACCGTCGATCTCGGCGTAGCTGTTCATGACCGATCGCGCGCCGCCGTCGCGGAGCGCCATCTCGAACGGCGGCAGGAAGACATCGGCGAGCTCGCGGGGTCCCGCGTGGACCGGCGCATGGTTGCGACCGGACTGCGAGCCGGAGTATCCGACGAAGTGCTTCAGCGTGGCATCCACCCCCGTCGACTGCAGACCGCGGACGTAGGCCGTCCCGATCGTCCCGACGAGGTACGGGTCCTCGCCGATGCACTCGTCGACGCGCCCCCAGCGGGGATCGCGGATGACGTCGAGGACGGGAGCGAGCCCCTGATGGATGCCGAGCTCCCGCATCGACTCGCCGATCGCGACGGCCATCTCGGCCACGAGGTCGGGGTTGAACGAGGCCCCCCACGCGAGCGGCGTCGGGTACGTCGCCGCCTGCCACGCCGCGAGGCCCGTCAGGCACTCCTCGTGGACGATCGCGGGGATACCGAGGCGCGTCTCGGTCTGCAGGCGGCGCTGCTCGCGCCACAGCCACGCGGCCCGCTCGACCGGGTCGACCGGGCGTGTGCCGTAGACCCGGGTGAGGTGGCCGAGGCCGTGGGTCGTGGCATCCGCGTACTTCGTCGTCGTGACCATCTCGTCGGCCAGGGGAGCGACGACCTCGCCGCCCTGGTCGACCCAGTAGCCGACGAGCTGCGCCGTCTTCTCCTCGAGCGTCATCTGCGCGAGCAGGTCGCGTACGCGCGCCGAAGCGCGCACCGTCGTGTCCGTCATGTCAGCCCTTCACGGCTCCGGTGAGGCCGCCGACGATGCGCCGCTCGAACAGGCTGAAGAACAGCAGTGCGGGGAGCATCGACAGCGAGGTGAACGCCAGCACGCGCGCCGTGTCGACGGAGTACTGCGACGAGAACGCCTGCACGCCCAGTGGGAGCGTGAACGACGCCTCGTTGTTGAGGATGAACAGCGGCAGCAGGTACGCGTTCCAACTGCCGATGAAGGCGAGGATGCCGACGGTGATGACACCGGGCACCGCGAGCGGCAGCACCATCCGCCAGAAGAACCCGAGTCGGCTGCAGCCGTCGATCGACGCCGCCTCCTGGATCTCGTCGGGGATCGCCCGCAGGAACGGCACCAGGATGATGATCGTCGTCGGCAGCGCGAAGGCGATCTGGGGGAGGATGATGCCCGGCAGCGAGTTCATGAGCCCGAGCGAGCGGATCACGATGTAGAGCGGCGTGATCGCGACGGTGATGGGGAACATGAGTCCCGACGCGAACAGCGCGTAGAGCGCGCCGCGGCCGCGGAAGTTGTAGCGGGCGATGACGTAGCTCGCGGCGAGGCCGAGGGCGACGGCGCCGACGGTGGTGGCGAGCGCCACCATGGTCGAGTTCCCGACCTGCCCCCAGAACTGGCCGCTCGTGATCACCCCGACGTAGTTCTCGACGTTCCACGGATCGGGGAAGCCGGCCGGGTCGACCGTGATCGCCGAGTTCGACCGGAACCCGCCCAGGATGATGTAGATCACCGGCCCGAGCATGAGGGCGATGACGACGAGGGCGACGAAGTAGACGACCGGCGAGCCCCACGGCAGCGCCTTCTTGGGTGCACGGCGCGGGCGGGTGTCGACGGGTGGAGCCGTGACGAGGGTCATGGTGGCGCTCACTGCACGCCCCTCTCTGTGATCGCCCCGGCCGTGTCGCGGCGGAGCACGAAGCGCTGGTAGAACAGCGCGACGATGAGCGAGATGACGAAGATCACGACGGCGACGGCGTTGCCGTAGCCGAAGTTCCCGGCGTTGCGACCGGTGACGACCATGTAGATCGCCATCGTGTTGGTGCCGGCGACCGACGAGACGTACTGACCCCAGATGATGTACACGAGGTCGAACAGCTGCAGCGCCCCGATGATCGACAGGAACGCCCAGATGCGCAGGGTCGGAGCCAGCAGGGGCAGCGCGATGCGGCGCTGGATCTGCCAGTACGACGCGCCGTCGATCGCGGCGGCCTCGTAGAGCTCCTCGGGGATGCCCTGCAGGCCCGCGAGGAAGAGGATGACGGCGAAGCCGACGTACTTCCACGTGAGGATCGCCATGAGGGTCCAGATGGCGATCGCCGGGTCGGCGAGCCAGTCCTGCGCGAGTCCGCCGAGGCCGAGCTTCTCGAGCATCCCGTTGGCGGCGCCGCCCGTCGACAGCAGCAGGCTGAACCCGGTGCCGACGACCACCTCGGCGATGACGTACGGCACGAAGATGAGGACGCGGATGACGGACTGCCCTCGCATCTTGCGGTTGAGCAGCAGTGCCAGCAGGATCGCGATCGGTCCCTGCAAGACGATCGACATCACGACGATGAAGGCGTTGTGCAGCAGGGCGCTCTGGAAGTTCGGGTCGCTGAAGATCGTGATGTAGTTCTTCAGCCCGACGAACTCGGTGGCCGGCCCGAACCCGGACCAGCGGAAGAAGCCGTAGTACGCGGCCATCAGGACCGGCAGGATCACGAACCCGACGAAGAAGACGACGGCGGGCCCGGCGAGCAGGAGCACCTCGAGGCGCCCCGACCAGCCGAGGCCCCGCCGGCGGCGGGACCGCGGCCGTGCCGGGGGCGACGAGTCGCCGCCCCCGGCGTGCGCCGCGAGAGCAGGGGTGTCCGAGACGGACATCTCGCGAACGGTCATGCTCAGCCCTGCGCGCCTGCGGCGTTGACGGCGGCGATGAACTTCTCGGGGTCGCTGCCTCCCGCGAGCAGGTCGACGACCGCGACGTTGAGCGCGTTGCCGACGTTCTGGCCGAGCACGGTGTCGAGCCACTGCGAGACGAACGGGGCGCTGTTGTACGCCTCGAGGATCTGCTGCAGGTACGGCTCCTCCACCGCCTCCTGCGCGACCGAGTTGACCGGCGGCGACTGGAAGGCCTCGTAGTACTTCGTCTGCTGCTCGGAGCCTGCGATGAAGTTGAGGAAGTCGGCGCACTCCTTGGGCGCCTGCGCGGCGCACGAGTAGCCGTCGACACCGCCCATCATGGAGCCCGGCTCGCCGTCGCCGCCCGAGATCTCGGGGAAGGGGAACCAGGCGAGGTCGGGGAGCGGCTTCTCGTCGGGGGTGAGGGACGCGATCACGCCCGGGTCCCACGCGCCCATGAGTTCCATCGCGGCCTTGCGGTTGGCGATGAGGCCCGCCGAGCTGCCGGCGCCCTGCTGGGCGGCAGTCGTCAGGAAGCCCTCGTTGAACGGCTGGATGGCGGCGAAGTCCGTGAGGTCCTGAGCGGCGCGCGTCCAGCACTCGTCGCTGAAGTCCTTGGAGTCGCCGGTCTCCTCGATCACCTGAGGGCTGCACTCGCGGAGGGCGAAGAAGTAGTACCAGTGAGCGGCGGGCCAGGCATCCTTCGCGCCGAGGGCGATCGGGGCGATCCCGGTGCCCTTCAGGTCCTCGACCGCGGCCTTCAAGTCGTCGATCGTGCTCGGGTTCTCGGCGATGCCGGCCGCGTCGAAGGCGTCCTGGCTGTAGAAGAAGCCGCCGGGGAGGACGGAGAGGGGCATGGCCCACACCTTGTCCTGGTAGGTCTCGGCGGCGAACGAACCCTCCGACACCTCGCTGCGGACGTCGTCCGAGATCAAATCGGTGAGGTCCATCAGCTGACCCGCGTTCACCATCGCGGTCATCTTGCCGCCGCCGCGCTGCAGGAAGATGTCGGGCGGGTCGCCGGCGTTGAGCGCGGTCTGGAGCTTGCCGTCCATGTCCTCGTTCTGGACGGACTGCATCGTGATCGTGACGCCCTCGTTCTCGGCCTCGAAAGCTTCGATCGCGTCCTTCCAGAACTGCTGACCGGGGCCGGTGGTCGAGTTCTGCCACAGCGTCATCTCGACGTCACCGTCGCCGCTGCCGCCGCCGCCTCCTGCCGAACATGCGCTGAGCGCGAGAGTCGCCGCGGCGAAGGCCGCGAGTCCCACTGCGAACCGTCTGGTCCTCATGTGATCACCAATCTCCTCATTGAGTGCACGCTCGGTCGTCGAGGTGCGGGTGGTCCCGGCGGTGCGTGCCGGGCTCGCTCCAGTGTCGGAATTGTTGTGGTCGGCGTCAAACGTTTTCGAAAATGTTTTCCATGGGGCTACGCTTCGAGGCATGCGCAGGCGCACCACCATCCACGATGTCGCCGCGGCGGCCGGTGTGTCGGTCGCCACGGTCTCCAAGGCGGTCAACGGGAGGTACGGGGTGGCACCGGCGACGGTGCAGCGTGTGCTCGGTGCGGTCGAGGAGCTCGGCTACGAGTCGAGCCTCGTCGCGAGCAGCATGCGCGCGCGTCGGACGGGGGTCGTCGGGGTGCTCGTGGCGGACTTCGAGCCGTTCTCGGCCGAGGTGCTGAAGGGCGTCGGGGCGGCGCTGCGCGATTCGCGGCTGGACCTGCTCGCCTACAGCGGGTCGCGTCAGGTGTCGAGTCAGGGCTGGGAGCGGCGATCGCTCAGCCGGCTGAGCGGCACGCTCGTCGACGGCGTGATCATGGTGACGCCGACCGTCGTCAACGTGACCGCCGAAGTGCCCGTGGTGGCGATCGATCCCCACACGGGACCTGCGGACCTCCCCACCGTCGAATCCGACAGCTTCGCCGGCGCCCGTCACGCGGTCGCCTACCTGATCTCGCTCGGGCATCGACGCATCGGGTTCGTCGCGGGCCGCCCGGACCTGCGGTCGTCGATGCTGCGCGAGGGCGGGTACCGCCGCGCGCTGGAGGACGCCCGCATCCCGTTCGATCCGTCCCTGGTCGGCGTCGGAGAGTACGTGGAGGACATCTCGCGTGAAGCCGCGACCCGGCTCCTGCGTCGCCCGGACCGGCCGACCGCGGTGTTCGCCGCCAACGACGTGTCGGCGCTCACCGTCATCCGCGTCGCCCATGAGCACGGCCTGTCGGTGCCGGGCGACCTGTCGGTCGTCGGCTTCGACGACGTCCCCGACGCATCGCAGTCGGAGCCGGCGCTCACCACGGTGCGCCAGCCCATGCAACGCCTCGGTGCGGAAGCGGTCACGATGCTGCTCGAGCTGATGGGCGGGGCGACCCCGGCCGCGACGCACCTGCGGCTGCCGACGGCGCTCGTGCCGAGGGCGACGACGGCGCCGCCCTCACAGCACGCTCAGAGTGGTTCCCGATAGCGTCGCACCATGTCCACTCCGCTCGACGAGCAGCAGATCACGGTGTCGGCGTCCTCTCTCCGGGCGATGCGCGACGAGTTCCAGCGGTTCCTCATGGAGTACCGGTTCGGGCTGCAGGAGATCGAGACGAAGATCTCGATCCTCCGCGAGGAGTTCCACGAGATGCACGACTACAACCCGATCGAGCACGTCTCGAGCCGGGTGAAGTCGCCCGACAGCATCGTCGAGAAGATCCAGCGCCGCGGCATCGAGCCCGACTTCGACTCGGTGCGCGCGCACATCACCGACATCGCCGGCATCCGCATCACCTGCAGCTTCGTCAGCGACGTGTACCGGCTGTTCGACCTGCTCACGGCGCAGGACGACATCACGGTGCGCGAGGTCGAGGACTACATCGCGACACCCAAGGGCAACGGGTACAAGAGCCTGCACACGATCCTCGAGGTGCCCGTCTACCTCTCGACGGGGCGGGTCGACGTGCCGGTCGAGGTGCAGTTCCGCACGATCGCGATGGACTTCTGGGCGAGCCTCGAGCACAAGATCTACTACAAGTACGAGCGGCAGGTGCCCGAGCACCTGCTGGGCCAGCTGAAGGACGCCGCCGACGCCGCCGCCGAACTCGACGCGCGCATGGCGCGGCTGCATCAGCAGATCCGCGGCGGCGCCGCGGTCGCGCCGACCCGCCTCGTCTGACGACGGTGACGGATGCCTCGATGACCACGGTCGGTCTGCTCGACGCGGCGCGCGCCCGGCTCGCCGGCTCCCCGCGAGAGCGACTGGGGGACTGGGCGGCGAACCGCCGCATCCTCGGGATCGGTCGCGCGCCCCGCATCCTCCCGGTCACCGAGGCGTGGCACGTCGGGGTCCTGCTGATCGGCGACGACCGGGTGTTCGCCACGGGAGAGGTCCTGCGCGCCCGGCACGACGCCGTCCGCGGGTACACGGCCGAAGCGCAGCGGGCACGCTCCGAGCGAGCCGCGGCGGCCTTCCGCGGCGGGTTCGCCGAGGGTGAGGTGCTGCACCTCGGCTGGACCGAGATGGACGCCGCAGCCGTCGACCGCGGCGAGAGCTCCGGCATCCTGTCCCTCGTGGACGGCGTGCCGCACGTCGCGTGGAGCACGACGGGGCCGCCGCGGCCCCTCGCGGCGTACCTCGACGACATGCTGTCGCTGCGCTGACCTGTCAAGGGCCGGAGGGTGGACACCTCGCCTCGGTACTGTGGCCTTCCACCTAACACGGGAGTGCGCATGCAGGTTTGGCCCGGTTCCGCTTACCCCCTGGGAGCGACCTTCGACGGCAATGGGACGAACTTCGCTCTGTTCAGCGAGGGCGCCGAGAAAGTCGAGCTCTGCCTGTTCGACGAGAGCGGTCAGGAGACCCGCGTCGAGCTCATCGACGTGGACGCGTTCGTCTGGCATGCCTACCTGCCGTCGGTGCAGCCGGGGCAGCGGTACGGCTACCGCGTGTACGGCCCGTACGACCCCGCCAACGGATGCCGCTTCAACCCGAACAAGCTCCTCCTCGACCCCTACGCCAAGGCCGTCGACGGCCAGGTCGAGTGGGGGCAGTCGGTGTTCAGCTACACGTTCGGCGACCCCGACTCGACCAACGACGAGGACTCGGCCGCAGCCAACATGAAGGGCGTCGTCGTCAACCCGTTCTTCGACTGGCAGGGTGACCGGCAGCCGAAGACCCCGTACGCCGAGACCGTCATCTACGAGGCGCACGTCAAGGGCCTCACGATGACGCACCCCGACATCCCCGAGGACATTCGCGGCACGTACAGCGCGATCGCGCACCCCGTCGTCATCGAGCACCTCAAGAAGATCGGCGTCACGGCGCTCGAGCTCATGCCGGTGCACCAGTTCGTCAACGATTCGACGCTGCAGGAGAAGGGCCTCTCGAACTACTGGGGCTACAACACGATCGCCTTCTTCGCCCCGCAGAACACGTACTCGGCGGGCGGCGGCGTCGGCCAGCAGGTGCAGGAATTCAAGGCGATGGTGCGGGCGCTGCACGCCGCGGGCATCGAGGTCATCCTCGACGTGGTCTACAACCACACCGCCGAGGGCAACCACATGGGCCCGACGCTGTCGATGCGCGGTATCGACAACATGGCGTACTACCGGCTCGAAGACGACGACAAGCGGTACTACACCGACTACACCGGCACGGGCAACAGCCTCAACGTCGGCAACCCGCATGCCCTGCAGCTGATCATGGACTCGCTGCGCTACTGGGTGCTCGAAATGCACGTCGACGGCTTCCGTTTCGACCTCGCCTCGACCCTCGCCCGCGAGTTCTACGACGTCGACCGCCTCTCGACCTTCTTCGAGCTCGTACAGCAGGACCCGGTGGTCAGCCAGGTCAAGCTGATCGCCGAGCCGTGGGACATCGGTCCCGGCGGCTACCAGGTCGGCAACTTCCCGCCGCAGTGGACGGAGTGGAACGGCAAGTACCGCGACACCGTCCGCGATTTCTGGCGCGGCGAACCGTCCACGCTCGGCGAGTTCGCGCTGCGCCTGACGGGGTCGGCCGACCTGTACGAGCAAAACGGGCGGTGGCCGGTGGCATCCATCAACTTCGTTACGGCGCACGACGGTTTCACCCTGCGCGACCTCGTCTCGTACAACGAGAAGCACAACGAGGCCAACGGCGAGGACAACAACGACGGTGAGTCGCACAACCGGTCGTACAACCACGGCGTCGAAGGCCCCACCGACGACCCCGACATCCTGCGAGTGCGGGCGCGTCAGCAGCGGAACTTCCTCGCGACGCTGCTGCTGAGCCAGGGCGTGCCGATGATCTCGCACGGCGATGAGCTCGGCCGCACGCAGAACGGCAACAACAACGGGTACGCGCAGGACAACGAGCTGACGTGGATCGACTGGACCTCGATCGACCAGCCGCTCATCGAGTTCACCTCGGTGCTCGCTCGGTTGCGGCGCGACCACCCGACGTTCCGGCGTCGGCGGTTCTTCGACGGCCGGCCGGTGCGGCGCGAGGAGGGGGCGCCGCTCCCGGACATCGCGTGGATCCGCCCCGACGGCTCCGAGATGCAGCCCGAGGACTGGGATTCCGGGTTCGGGCGCGCGGTCGGCGTGTTCCTCAACGGCGACGGCATCCGCGAACGCAACCGTCGCGGTGAGGAGATCCACGACCGGCACTTCTTCGTGTTCTTCAACGCGAGCGACGAGGACATCGACTTCACGGTGCCGACCGCGTCGGCGAGCCCCCGCTGGGAGGTGATCGTCGACACCGCCGGCGGTGCGGCAGACGCCCCCCTCGTCGACCCGGGCGGCACCGTCTCGGTCGGCGGTCGTGCGCTCGTCGTCTTGCGCGACCACGTCGAGGAGACCGTCGAGCCGGATCCGTCCGTCGCGGCTTCGCTCGCCGCCCTGACGGGCGCGATCGACACGATCCCCGCTGAGGCGCCGCAGATCGAGCTGCCCCGCTGATGACCGGGCGACGGAGCACTCCCCGGTCGACGTACCGGCTGCAGATCCGCAAGGGTTTCGACCTGGATGCCGCGGCCGAGCTCACCGACTACCTGCGCGACCTCGGCGTCGACTGGGCCTACCTGTCGCCGATCCTGCAGGCGACGAGCGGCTCGGACCACGGCTACGACGTGACCGATCCGACCGTGGTCGACCCCGAGCGGGGCGGCGCGGAGGGTCTGCAGCGGTTTGCCGACGCGGCTCGCGCGGCGGGCCTCGGCATCCTCATCGACATCGTGCCGAACCATCAGGGCGTGTCCGCTCCGCGGGAGAACCCGTGGTGGTGGGACGTGCTGCGGCGCGGTCAGGACTCGCCGCACGCGGCCGCGTTCGACGTCAACTGGGCGCTCGGCGGGCGGTTGCGGCTGCCGGTGCTGGGCCGTGAGCTCGAGCAGGCGATCGACGACGGCGAGATCGAGGTCGACGCCGCAGCGGGAGTCGTGCGGTACTTCGACCACGAGTTCCCGCTGGCCGACGGCACCGGCGAGGGCGACGTGCGCGACGTGCTCGCCCGGCAGCACTACGAACTGCTGTTCTGGCGGCGCGGCGACGCGGAGCTCAACTACCGGCGTTTTTTCGCCGTGACGACGCTCGCGGGTGTGCGCGTCGAGGACCCGGCGGTCTTCGACGCCTCGCACGTCGAGATCGTGCGGTGGATCCGCGAGGGCCTCGCCGACGGCCTGCGGGTCGACCACCCCGACGGCCTGGCCGACCCGGGCGGATACCTCGACCTGTTGGCGGATGCCACGGGCGGCGCGTACGTGCTCGTCGAGAAGATCCTCGAGCACGGCGAGGAGCTGCCCGCATGGTGGGCGACCGACGGCACGACCGGGTACGACGCGATGGCGGTCCTCGACCGTGTGCTGATCGACCCGGCCGGCGAGCAGGCGCTGACGGCGCTCGACGCCCGGCTGCGGGGCGGCCAGGACGCCGTCTACGCCGACATGATGCACGAGGCGAAGCTCGCCTGGGCGACCGACGGGCTGCACGCCGAGGTGCTGCGGCTCGCGGCCCTCGTGCCCGCCGCCGAGCGCGGCGGAGCGTCGGACGAGCAGTGGCTCGACGCGCTCGCCGAGCTGCTCGCAGCCTTCCCGGTGTACCGCGCGTACCTGCCGGCGGGAACCGAGGAGGTCGACGCGGCGGTCGCGCTGGCGTCGCGTCGGCGCCCCGAGCTCGCCGCCGCCTTCGAGGCGATCGCGGCCCGGCTCGTCGCGGAGCCCGAGGCGGAGTTCACGCGACGGTTCATGCAGACGACCGGCCCCGTCATGGCGAAGGGCGTCGAGGACACGACCTTCTACCGGTTCACCCGGCTGGGCACGCTCACCGAGGTGGGCGGCGACCCGACCGAGTGGGCGGTGGATGCCGACGGGTTCCACGCGGCATCCGCTCACCGTCAGGCGGCGTGGCCCGCGGCGATGACGTCGCTCTCGACGCACGACACGAAGCGCAGCGAGGACGTGCGCGCGCGGCTGTCGGTGCTGGCCGAGATGCCGGAGCGGTGGGCCGAGGTGCTCGGCGCGCTGCGCGAGGTCTCGTCCACGGGCGACGGACCGTTCGACAACCTTCTGTGGCAGGCGATCGTGGGGGCGTGGCCCGCGTCGCGCGAGCGGCTGCACGCGTACGCCGAGAAGGCGTCGCGCGAAGCCGGGAACAGCACGACCTGGTCGGAGCCCGACGAGGCGTTCGAAGAGAAGATGCACCACCTCGTCGACGCCGCCTTCGGCGACGCGCGGGCGATCGTCGAAGGGTTCGTCGACGAGATCGCGCCGCTCGGCCGGTCGAACTCGCTGTCGCTGAAGCTGCTGCAGCTGGCGGGGCCGGGTGTGCCCGACGTGTATCAGGGCGCCGAGCTCTGGGACCACTCGCTCGTCGACCCCGACAACCGCCGCGAGGTCGACTTCGCGGAGCGTCGCCGGCTGCTCGCGCGCCTCGACGAGGGGTGGATGCCGCCCGTCGACGGCTCGGGCGCGGCGAAGCTGCTCGTGGTGTCGCGCGCGCTGCGGCTCAAGCGCGACCGCCCGGAGCTGTTCGCGCGGTACATGCCGATGACGGCGGCCGGGGAGGCGGCGGACCACGTGGTCGCGTTCGACCGCGGTGGGGTCGTCGCCGTGGCGACGCGCCTGCCCGCCGGTCTCGCCGCGCGCGGCGGCTGGGGCGACACCGAGCTGCTGACGCGCTCCGGTGCGATGGTCGACGTGCTGACCGGCCGTCGTGTCGAGGGTGGGCGCGTGCGCCTGGCCGATCTGCTGGACACCTATCCCGTCGCGCTGCTGGCGCCGGCGGATGTCATCGAGGGGGACGCATCGTGATCGAGGTCTGGGCTCCGCGGGTCGAGCGGGTTCGGCTGCGCCGTCCGGGGAGGGACGACGTGGCGATGGTGGCGGCCGGCGACGGCTGGTGGCGTGCCGACGTCGTGCTCGCGGACGGCGACGAGTACGGCTTCGTGCTGGGCGACGGCGACGACCTGCGGCCGGATCCCCGGTCGCGGCGGCAGCCGCGCGGGGTGCACGAGGCGTCGGCGTGGTTCGACGCGGCATCCTTCTCGTGGACGGATGACGCGTGGACGGGGCGTCAGCTCGCTGGCGGGCTGATCTACGAGCTGCACCTGGGGACGTTCACACCCGAGGGAACGCTGGATGCCGCGATCGCCCGATTCGACCATCTGATCGACATCGGTGTGACGCACATCGAGCTGCTGCCGGTGAACGCCTTCAACGGCACCCACAACTGGGGCTACGACGGCGTGCTGTGGTACGCCGTGCAGGAGACCTACGGCGGCCCGGCCGCGTATCAGCGGTTCGTGGATGCCGCGCACGCCGCGGGGCTCGCGGTGATCCAGGACGTCGTCTACAACCACCTGGGTCCGAGCGGCAACTACCTGCCGGAGTACGGGCCGTATCTGCGGGACGGGTCGCGGAACACCTGGGGCGACAGTCTGAACCTGGACGAGGCGGCCGTGCGGTCGTTCATCGTGGAGAACGCGCTGATGTGGATGCGGGACTTCCACGTCGACGGTCTGCGTCTGGACGCGGTGCACGCGCTGCACGAGTCGGGCGCGCAGCCGGTGCACATCCTGCAGGAGATCGCGGAGCGGACCGATGCGCTGAGCGCTCACGTCGGACGGCCGTTGACGCTGATCGCCGAGAGCGACATGAACGATCCGGTGATGTTCCTGCCGCGCGAGGCCGGCGGGTACGGCCTGACGGCGCAGTGGTCGGACGACTGGCATCACGCTGTGCACGTGGCTCTGACGGGGGAGACGGTGGGGTACTACGAGGACTTCGCCGATCCGGAGGCGCTGCCGAAGGTGTGGACGAAGGGCTTCTTCCACGACGGGACCTACTCGTCGTTCCGGGAGCGCGATCATGGCAAGCCGGTGCCCGACGAGTCGGCGTCGTGGCGGCTGGTGACGTACGCGCAGGACCACGACCAGATCGGCAACCGCGCGGCGGGCGACCGGTTGACGGCGACGCTGTCGACGGACCGGCTGGCGGTGGCCGCGGTGCTGACGCTGACCGCTCCCGGCACGCCGATGCTGTTCATGGGCGAGGAGTGGGGCGCGTCGACGCCGTGGCAGTTCTTCACGTCGCACCCCGAGCCCGAGCTCGCCGAGGCGACCGCGAAGGGACGCATCGAGGAGTTCGTGAAGATGGGCTGGGACGAGAGCATCGTGCCGCATCCGAACGAGCCGGCGACGTTCGAGCGGTCGAAGCTGGACTGGTCGGAGGTCGAGGTCGGCGATCACGCGCGGCTGCTGGATCTGTACCGGCGGCTGGCCGAGCTGCGGCGTTCGCGCCCTGAGCTGACGCATCCGGGTCCCGGTGGGCGGGATGCCGAGGTGCTGCCGACGGCGTCGGGCAACCGGTACATGCTCCGCCGCGGTGGTGCCCGCGTGGTCGTGAACCTGTCGAGCGAGCCCTGGGACGTGCCGGGCGGTGACGTCTGGATCGCGTCGACCGACCCCGGTCGCGACGGCGATCGACTCGTCGTCGCGCCGGACTCTGCGGTCGTCATCGGGGAGTAGGTCGCGGCGGCGCCGGCGCTGGGACTGGCGTTGGGACTGACGTTGGCGTTGGCGTTGGCGTTGGCGTTGGCGGGGTGCCTGGTTCCCGCAGGCAGCGGAACACCCGGGGTGTGTATGCGTCGGTCTTGTCCCGGGCGGAGCTCGCCGCGGTGCAGATGTCTCGGATGCGCAGAGCGTCCCTGATTCCGCGTGCGGGTGAGACGGTGTGCGGTGTTCCTCAGAAGGGTGCGGGTTCCGCTGGTGCGGTCGGTGGTGGTGGTGCGGCAGGGGTGAAGGCGACGGCCGGTGTCGGTGCGTCTTCTCTGTAGATCCTGCCGAGGGGTGAGGTCCATTCCAGGACGCCACCCTTGCGTTGTCGCACTCTCCAGGCGGTGAATTGCTTCATGGAGTGATGCCTCTGGCACAGGTGGGCGAGGTTCGAGAGTTCGGTTCTGCCGCCGAGGGCGTGATCGTGGGTGTGGTCGACTTCGCAGCGGATCGCTGCGACGCGGCATCCGGGGAACCGGCAGTGCTGATCGCGGGCTTGCAGAAACCGGCGCATTCCGGACGGGACGCGGTACGAGTCGGTCGCGACGGTGACGCCGGTGGTCGGGTCGTGGAACAGGCGTTCCCATATCCCGGTGCCGCCGGCGAGGGTGCGGGCGGTCGCGGGGTCGATGGGGGATCGGCCGGTGAGGTCACAGGGCCCGTCATCTTGACCGGTGAGTGTCGCGGCGGGGACGAGCACTTGTACGCGTGCGCGGATCGCGCCCAGCGGTCCGGCGGCGGTGTCGCGGGTGTCGTCGAGTGCAGGCGTTCCGGCGAGGAGCAGGTCGGCGAACACGTCGGCCCGGACCTGATCGATCGAACGCTGATCTGTCGCAACGATCGCGGCGGCATCCTCGCTGTCGCCGTGGCCATCGCCGACGTCTACGCCCGTCGCGGCGCCTCCGAACGCGACACCCGCCCCGCCGTGCGCAGCGGCCCGTTCGTCGCGGGTGTCGATGACTGCTCGCGCTTGCTGCGTGAGCCGGTCGTGGATACCCTCGGCGATCACCGTCGGGAGGGTCGCGACCACATCGCTCATCCCATCCCGCCCCGGGACGATCCGCACGCACCTGCCAGCGACGGCTTCCTCGTGCCGTTCCGCGAACGAGCGAGGATGCATCCGGTGCGCGAGGATCTCGAGCTCTCCCCGCACCCGGTTCGGAGTGTCCCGTTCGCACCGGCTGATCGCCACCTGTTCGAACTCCGGCCACATCTCCGCCGGCAGACTCGTCCCGGTCTCGACGATCGTGATCGCGTGCCCGCGGATAATCCGCCCCTGCTCCCACGCCTCGACCGTTGCGGGGAAGCCCTCGACCAACGTCCGCGCCTCACCGATCCGGCGTTGCACGGTCCGATCGGTGACCCGCATCACCCCGCCGACCTCCGCCGAGATCGACCGCAGCACCATGTCATGCACTTGCACCCGGGCGTTCCGCTGCGCGGTCTGCGCCTCCGCGAGCCGGCCGGCGGCGGCCAGCATCCGCAGCTCCCGGACCTGCGCCCTCGCAAGCTCGACGGCCACATCACCCGCATCCGCGACGATGCCCGCCAGGGCGGCGAGATAGTCCTCGCCACCGGGGGTTTCCGCCGCATCCGTCATACCTGCACTCTGCCACTGGCCACCGACATCCACCCCGTCGAAACCGGCCCGGATCACATGATGTGGACACCTCGAAAATGAGAGTCCTCTCATCTTCCGAGGTGCTGGATGAGCACGCGCGGATCGCACTCAGCGTCTCGCCCGGACCACGTCGCAGCGTCGGACACCGTGCCTCCCACGGCGAACCGCTCTGCGAGCCCATCGGCCGCCCGCCCGCGCCCGCACCCCACCCCGTCATCCATCTCGCCGTCCCCGGGATTCGGAGAACGTCCCCGGATTCGGATGCCAACCGCTGGTGTGGTCCGAATCCGGCGCGCACATCCGAATCCGTGACACCCGCGACGGCGCCGGGCGCCCCGGCATCCGACTGTCAAGAGCTCGCTGCGCCGCCGGGGCGCGACGTACCGTGGCGCCATGATGAGCTCCACCGCATCCCGCTCCTCCGACCTGACACGTCAGATCGTCGTCATCTCGGCGGTGACGTTCATGATCATCGCCGCGCTGTTCGGCTCGGGCGTCTTCGGCGGCACCCCGGTGCAGGATCTGCAGAACGGCGCGCTCTCCGCGACCTCGACCGTGCTCGCGCCGGCGAGCTCCGCGTTCTCGATCTGGAGCGTCATCTACACGTTCATGATCGCGTACACGGTCTGGCAGGCGCTGCCGTCGCAGAGGGGCAGCGATCGTCAGCGTCGCGTCGGCTACCCGATCGCCCTGACGGCCGTCCTCAACGGTCTGTGGCTGCTCGCGGCCCAGTACACGACGCTCCTGCTGACCGTCGTGACGATCGTCGCGCTCCTCGTCGCGCTCGGCTGGACCATGCGTCTGCTCGTCCTGAACCCGCCGCGGACGGTGGCCGAGACGTTCTTCACGGACGTCACCGTGGGGCTCCACCTCGGATGGGTCACGCTGGCCACGGTCGCCAACACGACAGCCTGGCTCACGACCGAGGTCGCCCCCGAGTCGTGGGGTCAGGCCGCGAACGCGTGGGGCGTCGCCGTCCTCATCGTCGTCGCCCTCATCGCCGCGGCCAGCGCGATCGGCACGGGCGGCCGCCTCGCCCCGGCTCTCGCGTCGGCGTGGGGCCTGCTCTGGATCGGCGTCGGCCGCACCGTGAGCGAGCCCCAGTCGACCCCGATCGCCATCGCGGCGTTCATCGCGGCCGCCGTCGTCGTGCTCGTCCCGATCGCGCTCTGGATCCGCGGACGCCGCGGCGAACTCGCCCTCGCCCGCGCCTGACGTCCGCACGACCCGTGGGGTCGGTGTCGCCTCACGCGGCTCGCGTGTGCACACCAGCACCACGCATCGTGCAGGTGCCCGGCGACCGGGTCAGAACATGGCAGCGAAACGGCGCAACAGACGCTGCGGCTCGGCGAGGTCGGCCGACAGCACGTGCGCCGCGACGGCGTCGTACTCGTCCGCGTCGAAGTAGCCGTGGTTGCGGTAGATCGTCATCCGCTCGGTGAAAGCGACCCCGGTCGGTTCGGGGTGGAACTGCGTCGCATACAGCCGCTCGCCCAGCCGGTACGCCTGCACCGGGCAGTCGTCGTTCGTGGCGAGCAGCACGGCACCCGCGGGCAACCGCGAGGTGCCCTCCTTGTGCGCCGTCAGCGCGCTGAACTCCGGTGCCAGGTCGCCGAACAGCGGATCGCGTCGACCGTCCTCGGTGAGACGGATGCCGGTGGGCCCCGTCCCCTCCGGGTAGTCCCGCGTCACCTCGCCGCCCAACGCGCGCGAGGCGACCCCGATCCCGAAGCACGTGAACAGCGCGGTCGTCCGGCCCGCAGCGGCAGCCTGCGCGACCGCACCGAGGCCCGCCTCGATCCGCCGCTGCTCCACCGGTTTCGTATCGGCGGGGTCGGTCGTGTTGTACGGGCTCCCGCCGACCACGAATCCGCGCCACCGGGTGAACGCCTCGGCGGGCAGGTCGTCCTCGACGAGGTTCCACCGCTCGAGCCCGGTCTCGTCGACGCCCATCGCGTGCTGGAACGACGCGTACTCGCCGTCCGCGGCATCCACCTGCGGGCGCACGCAGAGGTAGACGAGCGGGGCCATCCGTCCAGTCTAAATGCCCGGTCGGAGGCCGAACGCCGTGTGTCAGCGGGACGAGTTGGCGGTGCGCCCCCGCACGATGCCCACGAACGCATCAACCAGCTCGGTCGTCCCGTCCGCCGGCCACGCCAGGGCGACAGCGGATGCCGGGGCCCCCGCGAGCGGGCGGAACGTCACGTCCTTGCGGTGATGCAGCCGTGCGAGGGACATCGGCACGACGACGATCCCGACGCCGGCGGCGACGGTCTCGATCGCCTCGCCCGTCGTCGCAGGTGCGGCGAAGCGGGGCGGCTCGGTTCCCGGCACGTCGATGCCGAGCACGTCGTCGCGCGGGACGATCCGCACCTCGCCGGCGAGGTCCTCGACGGTCAACTCGTCGGCGGCGGTCAGGTGCGAGTCCGCGGCGCACACGACGACCGTCGTCTCCTCGTACAGAGGGATGACGTGCAGCCCGTCGCGGTCGATCGGCAACCGCACGATCGCGGCGTCGACCTCGCCCCGCACGAACGCCCCGCGCTGCTCCGCGACGAGCAGGGGGACGAGCTCGAGCGGTGTGCGCGGCATCCGCGTCTTCCAGGTGTCGATCCACTTGCCAGGTGTCGCGCCGGGCACGGCGCCCAGCCGGAACGGTCCCGCGGGAGGTGCCGCGACGGTCGCCGGCTCCGGCACGGCCTTCGCGCGCGGCTTCGCGGGCGACTTCGGCTTCGCGGCCGACTTGGCCGGCGACTTCGCCGGGCCGGGGCGGCCGCCCTTGCGCTGGGGTCCGCCGCGTGTCGCCATGCCTGTCAGCGTAGCCGCGCGGGTCTCAGCACGACCCCCACCGGCCGAGGCCCTCCGCCTCGGCGGTGCGCTGCGCGACGGCGAACCGCGTCGCGTAGCGCGTGTTCGGAGGGATGCGGAGAGTCTCCGCGTGGCCCTCGGCGACGAGCGTCTCGTTGACGAACGCCCCGTCGGACGTCCAGAGGTAGCGCAGCGCACGGTCGTACCGGTCGACCGGCTCCCGGTCGGCGGTCGCCCAGACCCGGCTCCCGTCGGGGGCGAGTTCGCGCAGCCGGGCGGTCGCGGCATCCGCTCCGCACTCCGGTTCGGGCCGGGCCTCGGGGGTGTCGATGCCGATGAGGCGCATACGCACCTCGCCGTCCGGCCCTCGCGCGACGAGGGTGTCGCCGTCGACCACCCGTTCGACCGTGTAGGCGACCGCGTCCTCGGGAACAGCCGCGTCCTCGGGAACACCGGCGGGCTCGGGCGCAGCGGACCACGCCGCCCAGAGCCCGGCGAGCACCAGCAACCCGATCACGGCCGCCAGGGCGACACGACGCGACCGGGGAGTACTCACCCGCCGAGGCTAACCCGCGGCACGGACAACGACCCGACCGGGTGAGGGTCGGGTCGTCCGATCCGGTCAGGCCGCCAGTCGCAGCCCGCGACGGTCGGTCGCGACACGCTCGCCGTCGCCGATGCTCTCGTCGTCGCCGATCAGCGACTCGTTCGCCACACGGGCGCCCGCCCCGACGAAGCAGCGCACGCCGATCTTCGCGCCCGCGCCGATCACGGCGCCCGGGCCGATGTGCGCGTGCGGCGCGATCTCGGCGTTCGGGCCGATCATGGCATCGGGTTCGATCCAGACGCCGCGTCCGATCCGCGCCCCGGCCGCGATCTGCGCTCCCGGTTCGACGTAGGCGCCCGCTTCGACGACCGCGCTCGGGTGCACCTTGGCGCCGTTCGCGATCAAGCCACGTCCGTTGGCGTGCTTGCGGTAGCGCAGCGTCTCGCCTCGGTCGTTCTCGATGTCGATGTAGTTCTTGCCCACGGGTCCTCCTTGACGGATACAACGTCCCACAAGGCATTTCATTCCCCCGACAGCACCGAAATCATGGGGTTGACCTCCGCTGGGTAACCTGATTCGGTGACCGCGCCCGCAGACCCGATCGACGCCGACGCCCCCGAGACAGGTCCGTCGCTCGTGTTCGAGCAGAAAGCCGCCCCGCATTCATGGCTCGACGACGTCGTGGGGTTGGCGACGGGCACTTTCACCGTCTCGCTCGGCCTGTTCCTGCTGCACCTCAGCACCGCGGTCACCGGCGGAACCGCCGGGCTCTCCCTGCTTCTCAACTACGCGGTCTCGTGGCCCTTCTGGGCCTTGTTCGCGGTGGTCAACCTACCCTTCGGCGTCCTCGCCGTCTGGAAGCGCGGCTGGGACTTCGCGCTCCGCACCCTGGTCTGCATCGGCGCCGTCTCGGGGTTCTCGGTGCTCATCGAGCACTTCTTCGTCGTCGAGCGCATCGACCCGATCTTCGGCACCGTCGCCGGGAACCTCCTCGCCGGCATCGGGCTGCTCATCGTCTTCCGCCACGGCGCCAGCCTCGGCGGCGTCAACGTCGTGGCGTTGATCATCCAGGATGCGACCGGCATCCGCGTCGGGTGGACCATGATGGTCTTCGATGTCCTCGTCATCCTGCTCGCCCTCCTCGTGGTCCCGTGGCCGAACGTCCTGCTCAGCGCTGCGGGCGCCGTCGTGCTGAATCTCGTGCTCGCCCTCAACCACCGGCCCGGCCGGTACATCGGTCACTGATGGTCGACATCGGAGGCGTCCGTCTGTCGGGCCGCATGATCTGCCACACGCAGGAAGAAGCGGATGCCGTGCGTCGCCACCTCGACGCGCACATCGAGCGCACGCGGGCCGAGCCCGGGTGCCTCCTGTTCGAGATCACGCCGCTCGGCGGGGGTCGCGCCTGGTCGGTCGAGGAGCTCTTCACCGACGCGCAGGCGTTCCGCGCCCACCAGCGCCGCACGGCGGAGAGCGAGTGGGGTCGCGCGACGGCGGGCATCGAACGCCGCTACCGCATCGAGGGGCTGCCGCCCGAGGAGTGAGCCTCTGTCACGGCTGGCAGACGGGGCACCAGAAGACGATCCGCTCGCTGGTCGCGCGCGCCCCGAGCTCGGACCCCTGGATGAGCGTGCCGCACCGGCGGCACGGCTTGCCGCCGCGCCCGTAGACCCAGGTCTGCTTGCCGGGGCGGTTGTCGCCCGTGAACGTCCGCCCCTGCCGGTCGCGGTTCGCGCGGATCATCCGCACCCCGGTGTCGATGAGTCCCGCCACGTCGACCTCGCGGGCGAGGGCGGTGGGACGGATCCCGCGCACGAACAGCAGCTCGTTCGCGTACTCGTTGCCGAACCCGGCCACGTTCCGCTGATCGAGCAGCGCGACGTGGATCGCGCGCTCGTCGGCGGCGACCCGGCGCACCGCCTCGGCGGCATCCCAGTCGGCGGACAGGGGATCCGGCCCCAGATGTCCGACGACGCGGCCCTCGTCGGCGGTCGGCAGGACCTCGACCATGGCGAGCTCGAAACCGACGGCATCCGCGGGTCTGGTGCCGACGATCGCCCGCGCCTGGAACGCGGGCGCGCGCCACTTCTGCCCGGCCCGGTAGACGTGCCAGCGGCCCTCCATCTTGAGGTGCGAGTGCAGGGTCTGTGTGCCGATGCGCATGAGCAGGTGCTTGCCGCGGGGGACGACCTCGCGCACGGTCTCGCCGCGCAGGTCGACGGTCGCGCTGCGCGGCACCCGCACCTCGAAACGGGTCACCTCGTGGCCGGCGAGTGCCTCGTGGAGCTTCCGCGCGGCGCGGAAGACGGTGTCGCCCTCGGGCATCCGGCCTCCCTACGCTCGCTGCGGCTCGCGAGCCCCGCGCCGCAGCGTGAGGCCCTTCGGCGATTCGACGAACCCGGCGTCGCGCAGGGCGCGGCCCGCGGCGGTCGTGTAGACGAACGCGCCGCTGACCTGCTCGATCGTGAGGGTGTCGAGCTTCCGCGCGCGGGCGGTGTCGACGAGGCTGCGGGCGGCGGCGGCGAGGACCTCCTCGTCGTCGGTGAAGGCCAGCGCGGTGCGCCCGCCGCGTTCGAGGTAGAGCACGAGGGCGCCGTCCACGAGCACGACGAGCCCGCCCGCCTTGCGCCCGGGCCGGTGGTTCACACCCTCGAGCGCGGGCCAGGTGAGCGCCGCACCGTACGGGTTCGCCGGGTCGGTCGCGGCGAGCGTCCGCGCGGTGAGCGGCGCGGGCTCGGGCACCGACGCGAACTCGCGCAACCGGTCGACGGTGGCGGACGTCGCGAACTGCGCGGCGCCCAGCTTCTCGACGAAGTAGCCGCGGCGGCAGTGCCCCGCATCCTCGAAGCCGGCGAGGATGCGGTAGACCTGCGCGAACCCGCCGGGCACCCCCTCGGACTGCACCGAGCCGCGCGTGACGACGCCGTAGCGTTCCAGCAGCAGGCCCGCCGTCGCCGTCGCCCGCAGCGTCGCGTCGGTGTCAGGCGCCGGCAGCAGCGACCACCGACCCCCCACCATCGCGGGCCGCTGCGGTGCGGGTCGTGCAGCTGCCGCGATCGGCGTGCCGCGGAACATGCGCGTGCGCGGCGTGCGTCGGGTCACGCGGTGGGCCTGTGACCCCCCGCCGAGCAGGCCGCGGACCGGGGCGAACGTGTCGTTGGTCACCCGCCCCGACCAGGTCAAGTTCCACAGCGCGTCGATGACGGACTGCTCGTTCGGGGCCTCGACCATCCCGGCGAGCTGCGACGCGAAGTAGGCGCCGCCGGCGCCGAGCGCGTCGAGGATCGACTGCTCGAACGGCGTGGGCTCGTCCTCGGGGGCGGGGAGGGTGAGGGAGGCCATGTCCGCCGGGTGCAGGGCGATCCAGCCGTCCCGACCGGGCAGTGAGCCGTGACCCGACCACAGCACCTCGCCGGTCGCGGTGAGCTCGTCGAGCAGTGCGGGGGAGTAGTCGCGGACGCGCGAGGGGAGGATGAGGGACTCCCACGCGCTCGCCGGCAGCGGCACTCCCGCCAGCTGCTCGACGACGGCGAGCACTCCGTCGACCCCCTCGAGCGGACGCGTCAGATGCTGCCAGACCGGCAGGAAGCGGCCGAGCGCGTCGGGGGCGACGGGTTCGACGCTGCCGCGGATTGCGGCGAGCGACCGCATCCGGATCCGGCGCAAGACTTCGCTGTCGCACCATTCCAGGTCGTCGGTGTGCGCGGAGTCGGCGGGCAGGAAGAATCCGCTCGCCAGGCGCCCCTGCGCCTCGAGTCGCTGCAGCGTCTGGCGCGCGACCGCGCCGCCGACCCCGAGGCGGGTCGCGACGTCGGAGGTGCGGAACGGTCCGTGCGTGCGCGCGTAGCGGGCGACGAGGTCGGCGAGCGGATCGGCGACGGGTTCGAGGAAGGCGGTCGGGATGCCGACGGGCAGCGCCGCCCCGAGGGCGTCGCGCAGGCGGCCCGCGTCCTCGATGCCCGCGACGCGTGCGACGCCGCCGAGCGTGACGCGGATCGCCCGGCGTGCCTCGACGAGCTCGTCGAG
>NZ_JAMXSA010000043.1:0-23437 GCF_024124465.1 Microbacterium sp. CnD16-F | reverse complement strand
GTGGCATCCGATCCCGTGGTCGGGGTCAGCAGCTGGGTGAACGCGTCCGCGTCGGCGGCGCCGCCGATCGCGGGGACGATGGCCGCGGCACCGGCGACGTCCCCACGACGCAGCGCGCCGGCGGCACGCGCGACGGCGGAGGTCGAGGCGGGACGGTCCTCGGGCTTCTTCGCGATCATGCTCATCACGAAGCGCTGCACGGGCTCGGCGACCGTGTCGGGCAGCGGCGGCGGGGTGTCGTTGATCTGCGCCATCGCGATGGCCACCTGCGACTCACCCGTGAACGGACGACGACCTGCGAGCAGTTCGTAGGCGACGATGCCGAGCGAGTAGATGTCGGTGGAGGGGGATGCCGCGTGCCCCGACGCCTGCTCGGGCGAGAGGTACTGAACGGTTCCCATGACCTGGCCGGTCGCGGTCAGCGGCACCTGATCGGCGATGCGGGCGATGCCGAAGTCGGTGATCTTGACGCGGCCGTCGGGGGTGATCAGCAGGTTGCCGGGCTTGATGTCGCGGTGGACGAGCCCCGCGGCGTGGGCCGCCTGCAGCGCCGATGCAGTCTGCGCGACGATGTCGAGGGTCTTGTCGGACGAAAGGGCGCCCTCGCGCTCGAGGATCGTCGACAGCGCCTCACCGGGGACGAGCTCCATGACGAGGAAGGCGGAGCCGTTCTCCTCGCCGTAGTCGAAGACGCTGGCGATGCCCTCGTGGTTCACGAGCGCGGCGTGACGGGCCTCGGCGCGGAAGCGCTCGAGGAAGCCCGGGTCGCCCATGTACTCGTCTTTGAGGATCTTGATGGCGACCGTGCGGCCGATGACGTGGTCGGTGGCCTCCCAGACCTCGCCCATGCCGCCGATCGCGATCCGCGAGTCCAGTTCGTACCGTCCGCCGAAGCTCACACCCTGCGTCGGTCTCATTCGCTCAGCACCGCCTCAATCACTTTCTTCGCGATCGGGGCCGCGATCCCGTTGCTCGTGCCGTTCTGGCCGAGCCCACCACCGTTCTCCACCATCACCGTGACGACCACTTCCGGGTCTTCTGCGGGCGCGAAACCGGTGAACCAGAGCGTGTACGGGTCCCCCGGATTGTGCTCCGCCGTTCCGGTCTTCCCGGCGACGTCGACGCCGTCTATTCTCGCACCCGACGCCGCACCGTTTTGGACATTGCCGACCATCAGGGTCGTCATCGTCTCGGCCACCTCGGGGGTCAGCGCCTCGCCGAACTGCGTGTTCCCGGGCTCGTCCTGCACCGTCAGGTCGGCCGCGACGACGCGGTCGACCATCCGCGGGTTCATGACGACGCCGTCGTTGGCGATGCCGGCGGCGACCATCGCCATCTGCAGCGGGGTGGCGCGCACGTCGGTCTGGCCGATGCCGCTCAGCGCGGTCTGCGGCTCGTCGAAGCCCTCGGGGTAGCTCGACGCGGCGACGTCGAGGGGGATCTCGAAGGCAGAGTTGAAGCCGAACTTCTGCGCCTGTTCACGGATGGCGTCGGTGCCCAGCTCGAGCGCGAGCTCGGCCATGGGGATGTTGCAGCTGAGCCGCAGCGCGGTCTCGAGCGTCGTCTTCTCCCCCGGTCCGCACGTGCCGCGGTCGAAGTTGTGCAGGACGTTGTTCGTTCCCGGGAGCGTGAAGGTCGCCGGGTTGTCGAACTCGGAGTCGGGGGTGTACTTCCCCGAGGCGAGGGCGGCGGATGCGACGACGAGCTTGAAGGTCGATCCGGGGGGCTCCGTCTCGCGGGTCACCCGGTTGGTGAGCGGTCGCAGCGGATCCGCCTGCAGCTCCTGATCGGCGGCGTTGACCGCCGAGCTGTTGTGCGAGGCGAGCTTGTTGGTGTCGAAGCTGGGGCTGGTGGCCATCGCGAGGATGCGGCCCGTGTCGGGCTCCATCGCGACGACCGCGCCCTCGAGTCCGTCCAGCGCGTCGTAC
Source organism: Microbacterium sp. CnD16-F (assembly GCF_024124465.1). NCBI lineage: Bacteria > Bacillati > Actinomycetota > Actinomycetes > Micrococcales > Microbacteriaceae > Microbacterium > Microbacterium sp. CnD16-F. The sequence continues at coordinate 21,509 of NZ_JAMXSA010000043.1, read as the reverse complement.
GCCACCTTCTGCACCGCGGGGTCGAGCGAGAGGAGCACGTTCGACCCGCGCGGCGGCTGGCCGCTCACGATCTGGTCGAGACGGGTCAGGAACTGCTGGCTGCCGGTGCCGGCGAGGGCCGCGTTCATCGCGTACTCGAGCCCGGTCGAGGAGCGCAAGACGGGGTTGATGAACCCGGTCACGGGCGCCCACATCTCGGCATCCGGGTACGTGCGGATCCAGCTGTAGACGTCGTCGCTCGGCTCGGACGACGCGATCGCCGTACTGCCGGCGAAGATCGTGCCGCGCTGCACCGCGTACGAGTCGTACAGCGTGCGCCGGTTGTCGGGGTTCTCGTTCAGCTGACCGGCGAGGGCCACCTGGATCACGCTCGTCGCCGCGAACAGGCTGAGGAACATGAGGAGCACGACGACGCTCAGTCGACGGAGTTGCTTGGTCATCCGATCACCACCCGGGGCCTGGAGCGGACGGCATCCGAGATCCTCAACAGGATCGCGATGATGAGGAAGTTCGCGATGAGGGAGGAACCGCCGGCCGCGAGGAACGGCATCGTCAGACCCGTCAGCGGGATGAGACGGGTGACGCCGCCGACCATGATGAAGACCTGCAGCGCGAGGGTGAACGACAGCCCCGTCGCGAGCAGCTTTCCGAAGTCGTCCTGACCCGCGATGCCGATCCGGATGCCGCGGCTGACGAAGACCATGTAAAGGGCCAGGATCGCGAAGACGCCGACCAGGCCGAGTTCCTCACCGAGGCTCGGGAGGATGTAGTCGTTGTGGGCGAGCGGCGTCAGGTCGGGTCGGCCCATGCCCCAGCCGGTGCCGATGAGTCCGCCGTGGGCGAGGCCGAAGATGCCCGAGACGAGCTGGAAGCTGCTGCCGTTGATGTAGTCCGGGTTGAAGGCGTCGAGCCAGTTCGAGAACCGGGAGGCGACGTAGGGCAGGACCTGCGCGGCGGCCAGGGCGCCCGCGACGGCCAGGAGGACGCCGAGGATCGCCCAGCTCGCCTTGCCCGTCGCGACGTAGAGCATCGCGATGAACATGCCGAAGATGAGGATGCCGGTACCCAGGTCGCGCTGAAGGACGATGATCCCGAGCGAGACGCCCCACACGATCAGCAGCGGCCCGAGCTGGCGGGCGTGCGGCCAGGTGATCCCGAGGAAGCGCGTGCCGACCGAGGTGAGGGCCTCACGGGTGCGGACGAGGTAGCCGGCGAAGAAGATCGCGAGGCAGATCTTCGCGAGCTCACCGGGCTGGAACGAGAAGACACCGGCGACCGACACCCAGACGTCGGCGCCCGCCTCGATGCCGAGTCCCGGGACGAAGGGGAGCAGGAGCAGCAGGATGCCGCTGAGGCCGAACACGTACGTGTACCGGAAGAGCACCCGGTAGTTGCGCAGGAAGATGACGATGAGGATGGCGCCCGCGATCGCGATCGCCGCCCAGACGAGCTGGCGGAACCCGAGCGAGGACCAGCCGACGCGGTCCTCGGCGATGTCGAGGCGGTAGATCATCGCGACGCCGATGCCCGTGAGGAGCGTCGCGATCGGCAGGACGAACGGGTCGGCGTCGCGGGCACAGATGCGCGTCACGATGTGCAGCGCCAGCGACAGCCCCGCCAGCCATCCGCAGTACGAGAGGAACGTCGGGTCGATCTCGTCGCGGGTGCCCAGCTGGACGAGCAGCACGGCGACCGTCGAGACGATGATGGCGAACACGAGCAGGCCGAGCTCGCGGTTGCGCTGCGTCGCCGGCATCCGGAGTTTCCGGAGTGCCTTGATGACCGTCGTGTCGGTTTCTACCGCGGCTGTCATGGGGTCCCCTGGCGGAGGTTGTCGACGATCGCCTGGGCGTCGGCGAGGGATCGGGCGGAGATGGTCTGCTCCACGGACAGCCGCTGATACGCGGGTAGGTCCGCGAGGAGGATGTCGGTGTCGTCGTACGGCGTCGACAGCGAGATCGGACCGATGTCCTGCTGGATGCCGCGGTAGATCACGACGCTGTCGTCGTCGGGGCCGACGAAGTAGCGCGTCTGGGTCCAGGCGTAGCCGGCGAAGACCCCCGCGGCGAGCACCGCGACGATCGCGATGAAGCCGACGAACCACCAGACGCGGCGCCGGCGCGCGCGGCGCCGGTCCTCTTCGATGAGCTCCTCGAGGTACTCGGCCGCGGGCTCGAAGTGGCTGGGCTCGTTCGCCGCCTGGCGTCCGGTCTGGAACCAGCCCGTGCGGGCGGGGCGCGCCACGGGGACCTCGATGCCCTTCGGCGTGGCCGCGGACCCGACGACGGTCGCGGTGCCGCTGAACATCGGATGCCGCCCGCCCACGTCGACAAGGACGATCGTGACGTTGTCGGGGGCACCGGCATCCAGCGCCAGCTTCAGGAGCATGTCGGCGGTGCGACCCGGGGCGAGGTCCTGGCGCAGGACCTTGGCGGTCTGCGCGTCGTCGACGACGCCGCACAGTCCGTCGGAGCAGATGAGCCACCGGTCGCCCGGCTGGGTCTGCATGATGAACGCGTCGACCTCGGGATCGGTGCCCATGTCGCCGAGCACGCGCATGAGGACGGACCGGCGCGGGTGGTAGCGCGCTTCTTCGGGGGTGATCCGGCCCGAGTCGACGAGGCGCTGGACGAAGGTGTGATCGGTCGTGATCTGCGTCAGCACGCCGTCGCGGAAGAGGTAGACGCGGGAGTCGCCGATGTGGGCGATGACGGCGTAGTCGTCGACCATGAGCACGGCGCTGACCGTCGTGCCCATTCCGGCGAGCTCGGGGCGCTCGGCGACCGTGTCGACGAGGACGTGGGCGGCGTCGACGATCGATTCGCGGAGCTCGCGCTCGGCTTCGGCCGGCGTCGGGAACCCGTGGTCGAGGCCCTCGAGGTGGTGGACGGCGATGCTCGAGGCGATGTCACCGCCGGCGTGTCCGCCCATGCCGTCGGCGACGACGAACAGGTTCGAGCCCGAGAAGCCCGAGTCCTGGTTGTTGGAGCGGACCTTCCCGGTATGCGAGATGGCGGCGCTCGAGCCCTCGAAGACCATCGGTGCGGGCCGTTACTTCCGCAGCTCGAACGTCGTGGCGCCGACCTTGATCGGAGCGCCGACGATGACGGGGACGGGGGATGCCACGCGCTCGCCGTCGTGCCAGGTGCCGTTCGTCGAGTCCAGGTCCTGCACCATCCACTGCTCACCCCAGAGGACGAGGCGGGCGTGGTGGCTCGAGGTGTAGTCGTCGCGGATGACGAGGCCCGACTCGCTGGAGCGGCCGATCGTCAGGGGCTCGTCACCGAGGGGCAGTTCGAGTCCGGCCTTCGGTCCGCTCGTGATGACGATGCGGGACACGGTGTTGACCGTCGCCTTCTGGGGACCCGAGGGTGCCGCCGGGCGCGTCATGACCGGCGAGACGATGGAGGTCTCGGCGTTGGCCGGGGCCGTCGCGACGGGGCCCGCGGCGGCCGGTGCCGGCTCGGGCATCTTGCGCACCTTGACGCCGAACAGGTCGGCGCGCAGCGAGTAGACCACTGCGAAGACGAAGAACCACAGCAGGATCAGGAATCCGATCTGCAGCAGCAGGAGTGTCAGTTCGCTCATGCCTGGCCTCCGAGGTCGAACAAGCGGGTCGCGGGATCCTGCGGCCGCGGGGGGATGCGGGATGCCGCCTGCGCGACGACGCGGAACGTGATGCGCGTGCGACCGATCGTGACGACGGAGTCCGGCTCGAGGGCGGCCTCCGAGACCTTCTGCCCGTTCAGCTGGGTGCCGTTGGTCGAGCCGAGGTCGCGGACCATCGCACGGCGACCGTCCCACAGGATCTCGACGTGGCGACGGCTGGTGCCGGCGTCGGGGATCGTGATGTCGGCATCCGTCCCTCGGCCGATCACGGTGCGGCTGCCGGTGAGGCGGTGCTGCGTGCCGTCGATCTCGACGACGCCGTGCCACGAGACCTCCTCGGCTGAGGCGGAGCGCGAGTCGACGCGGACGGTGCCGGTCGTCAGGGACTCGTCGGGGTTGATCGCGAGCGAGACGGGGCCTGCGAAGCTGTACTTCTGCGCCTTGGCGTGGCCCTCGACCAGCTGGACGAGTTCGTCGTGCAGTGTGCGGCCGAGGGCGCCCATGCGTTCGTGGTCGGCGGGGGCGAGCCGGACGACGAGCGTGTTCGGCACGAGGATGCGGTCGCGCGAGACGACGGCGGCCTTCGCATCGAGTTCGGCACGCAGTGCGGAGGCGATCTCGACAGGCTGCACACCGCTGCGGAAGGTCTTCGCGAACGCGCCGTTCACGGCGCGTTCGATTCCCTTCTCGAAGCTGTCAAGTAGTCCCACGGGGCTCCTCAGGCAGTCTGGACCGGTGCTCACATGCTAGTTGTCGACCCTGGCAGGGTCTGGGGAACACAGCTGCGGCCGTTTCTCCGGCGGGCTCGCGCCATGATATCCTCGGAAAGTTGATCCCGTGGCGACACGGGTTCGCGCGAGTGGCGGAATAGGCAGACGCGCTGGCTTCAGGTGCCAGTGCCCGAAAGGGCGTGGGGGTTCAACTCCCCCCTCGCGCACAGACAGTGCGAAACGAAGCCGGTCGGTGGTGAGAATCCCGACCGGCTTCGTCGTTTCCGGGCGATGCAGCCGGGCTCCTAGGCTCGTACGGTGAGCACGTCGCGCGGCAGGATCTGGACCGGCGTCATCCGTGTCGCACCCTACGATCGCGACCACACCGTCGCTATCCGGGCCGCGATCAGCGTCGGCGTCCCGCTGATCGTGCTGTGGTCGATCGGTCGGCTGGACCTCAGCATCTACGCGAGCTTCGGAGCCTTCGCCTCGCTCTACGGCCGCACCGATCGCATCGGCGACCGCGTCCGGATGCAGGTGGCCGCCGGGGCGGTCGTGGTCGCCGCGATGCTCATCGGCACCGCGCTCTCGGTCGCCGACGTGCCGGCTCCGTTCGCGATCGTGGTCGTGGCTGCGGTCGCCTCCATGGCGACCCTGCTCGCATACGCGACGCAGTGGCACCCGCCCGGCGCGCTGTTCATCGTGTTCGCGGCCGGGGCCACGGCATCCATCCCTGCAGAAGGCGCGCGTTTCGGCCACGTCCTCGTCGTGGGTCTGGCCGCCGTCGTCTTCTCCCTCACGGTGACCCTCGTCTCCGAGACCGTGACCGGCCGCCGGATCCCTCGTCTCGCGCGGACGAAGAACCGGATGCCGGTGGGCGCCGTCGCCGCGGAGATGGCCCTCACGGTCGCGGTCGCGACGGTGCTCGCCGGCGCAGCCGGGCTGCTCCTCTTTCACGCCCACTGGTACTGGGCGATGGTGGGCGCGGTCGCCGCGGTGAGCGGCCCGCACGTGAAGGCCCGCGTCATCCGCGGGCTGCAGCGGCTCATCGGCACCCTGCTCGGCGTGCTCGTCGCGGCGGGCATCCTCGCCCTGGGGATGCCACCGCTCGCCGTCATCCTCATCGCCGTCGCCTTGCAGGCGGGCGCCGAGCTCTTCGTCGGGCGCAACTACGCGATCGCGATGGTCCTCATCACGCCGCTCGCCCTCCTCATGGTCCAGCTCGCCGCGCCGACAACGGCGGCGGTTCTTCTGACCGACCGAGTGTGGGAGACCGTCGTGGGGATCGCCGCGGGGACCGCCGTCGCCGTGGGCTCTGCGCTCATCCGCGGGCGCCGCCGGCGGGCCTGAGCCCGGATCAGCCCTGGTAGCCGATGAGCCAGGTGACCCCGAAGCGGTCGGTGACCGTTCCGTCGTGGTCGCCCCAGGCGCGCAGCTGCAGATCGTCGACGATCCGGCCACCGTCGGCCAGCCGGGCGAACCACGTCTCGAGGACGGCCGGCTCCGCAGCCCCCAGCAGCGCGAACATCACTCCGCGCAGCTGCAGCGCCTCGTCCCCGGGCCCGCCGTCCGAGGCGAAGAGCGCGACCGGGCCGGTCAGCATCCCGTGGGCGATGAAATCGCCGGGGCCGTCGACGCGCTCGAACTCGGCGAACGTGTTCAGCACGAGGTCGCCGCCGAACACCCCCTGATAGAAGGTCAGTGCGTCGCGCGCCGTGCCGGGGAACGTCAGATACGGGGTGAGTCCGGTCATCCGCTCACCGTAGACCGCCGTCACCCGCGTGACCAGAGCGGATGCCGGTGCCTGCCCCTCGGCCTCGCTCTGCCTCTCAGCTGAGCGAGAGGAAGAGCTTCTCGAGGTCCGCCATCTGCAGCTCGGCGTCGTCCTCGCCGAGGCACTGCTGCATCGCGGCGGCGATCACCGCGAACCCGGCCCGATCGATCGCGCTCGACACTGCGGAGAGCTGCGTGACCACCGCGCGGCAGTCGCCGCCCTCCTCGACGGCGGCGATCACGGCGGCGAGCTGGCCCTGCGCGCGCTTGAGGCGGTTCGCGATGCGGCGAACGGCCTCGTCGTCCCGGAGCGCCGTCGACACCGTCAGACCTCCTCGCGCGCCGCGGCCTCGACGCCGTCGGTCCACGTGAGCCAGCCGCCGTCGAGGTTGCGGACATCGTGCCCCAGCTGCTGCAGCAGGCGGCTCGCGGTGTGCCCGCGTTGTCCGACCCTGCAGTGCACGATGAGGGGCGCGTCGGGCAGCTCCGAATGACGCTCGCGGATCTCGTCGAGCGGCAGGAGGACGGCGCCGGGGATCGCTCCGGCCTCGTTCTCCTCGGCTGTGCGGACGTCGACCACGACGGCGCCGGCCGCGCGGGCGGCATCCACTTCGTGCCACTGGATCGTGCGGTCGGCTCCCGTCGCGAGGTTCTCGGCGACGTACCCCGCCATGTTGATCGCGTCCTTCGCCGATCCGTACTGCGGTGCGTACGCGAGTTCGAGCTGGGACAGAGCGGATGCCGTGAGCCCGGCCGTCATGGCGACGGCGAGGACGTCGAGCCGCTTGTCGACGCCGGCTCCGCCGCAGATCTGCGCCCCCAGGATCAGGTCGGTCTCGGGGTCGACGAGCAGCTTCATGGCCATCTGCTCGGCGCCCGGGTAGTACGTCGCATGCGAGAAGGGGTGGGTGTGCACGACGCGGTGCGCCCGGCCCGCCGCGACGAGCCGGCGCTCGCTCCAGCCGACGAGCCCGACCGTGAGGCCGAAAATGCCGACGATCGTCGTCCCGAGCGCGGGGGTCGCGGGTGCAGTGGCGACGCCGGCGATGTCGTCGGCCGCCGCTCGGCCGTGCCGGTTGGCGAGGCCCGCCAGGGTGACGAGGGTCGCGGCGCCGTCGAGGTGGTCGGTCTTCTCGACGGCGTCGCCCACGGCCCACACTGCCGGGATGTTCGTGCGGTGCCGGTCGTCGACGGCGATGCCGCCGGTCGGGCCGAGTGCGATGCCCGCGGCCTCGGCGATCCGGACGTCGGGACGCACGCCGCGCGCGTCGACGACGAGATCGGCGGGCACGCGGCTGCCGTCGGACAGGACGACGGCGCCGGCCTCGAGGCGCTCGATGGTGGTCCGGGTGCGGACGTCCACTCCGGCGGTCGACAGTGCACGGTGGACGGGCGAGGCCATCTCGGGGTCGAGGGCGCTCAGGACCTGCGCCCCGCGCTGCACGAGGGTGACCTGTGCGCCGCGGTGCGCGAGGTTCTCGACGGCTTCCACGCCGATGAACCCGCCACCGGCCACGACCGTCCGCGGCGTCCGCAGCCCCGCGAGGACCTCGGTGATCGCATCGACGTCGTCGACGCTGCGCAGGGTCGCGACCGGAACGCCCTCGCCCGGGATGCCGCTGGTCGCCGCCGCTCCCATGGCGAGCACGAGGTCGTCGAACGGCTCGTCCCGTTCGGTGCCGGCATCGAGGTCGCGCACCGTGACGACCTTGGACGCGGCGTCGATCGCCGTCACCTCGTGGCGCACGTGCACGCGCAGCGCGAAGCGCGCGGCGAGCGATGCGGGGGTCTGCAGCAGCAACGACGACCGGTCGGCGATCACGCCGCCGACGTAATAAGGGAGTCCGCAGTTCGCGAAGGAGACGTGCGCGCCGCGCTCGAAGACGACGATCTCCCGCTGTTCGTCGAGACGGCGCAGGCGGGTGGCCGCCGACATCCCTGCCGCGACACCTCCGATGATGATGGTCCGCATGTCCTCATGATACCCCCGGGGGTATCGCTGCAGTCGCCGGACGGGCAGACGGCGGGTGTACGCCCGGCAACGTTTGTGTCACCTTCGTACGTGGGGGGTGACTGCACAGGCTGCGAGGGCTAGGTTGGGGAACGACCGGCGGACGTGTCGTCGGCACCAATCAGTAAGGCAGTTCATGAGCGTCAGCGGTACCGTCAAGTGGTTCAACTCGGAGAAGGGCTTCGGGTTCATCGCTCCCGATGAAGGCGGCGCCGACGTCTTCGCCCACTACTCGGCCATCGACTCCTCGGGCTACCGCTCGCTGGAGGAGAACCAGCGAGTTGAGTTCGACATCGCACAGGGCCCCAAGGGTCTTCAGGCGGAGAACATCCGTCCCCTCTGAGGTTTCACACCTCTTCAGTGAGGAGCAGGCGGCGGAGCTCGACCATCGAGTCGACCGCCGCCTGCGCTCCTTCTGACTCGTGGGGCCAACTGAAGCCCCACCGCACGAAGATCACGGGCACGCCGTTCGCCGCGCCCCCGTCGATGTCGTGATGGCGGTCCCCGATGAGGATCGGTCGGCTCGTGTCGACCCCCATCGAGCGCAGCCGCCGCAGTGACTCGGCCACGATGTCCGCCTTCGAGGCGAGGGTCTTCTCGTCCGGGGTCGCGCCCGCCATCGCCTGCATGTGTTCGGCGAGACCGTAGTGCTCCATCAGCGCGACGACCTGGACCTCCGGCTTCGAGCTCGCCGTCGCCTGCGGGATGCCGGCGGCCGAGATGTCCGCGATGAGCTCCCCGACACCCGGGTAGAGCCGCGTGCGGGCCGTGTACCCGTCCTGCTTGCCGAGGGCCCGGTAGTAGGTGACCGCCTCGGACGCCTGCTCCGGCGTCATGCCGACGTTCTTCTGGAACGAGTCGTACATGGGCGGCCCGATCCAGTGGACCAGCTCCGCACGCGTCGGTGCGGGGTATCCGAAGTGGGTCAGACAACGGTCGAGACGGCTGAGGATGCCGTCGGACGCGTCGACGATGGTGCCGTCCACGTCCCAGAGGATGCAGGACCAGGGGGAGCGTGTCGTCATGCGTCCAGCCTACGGGCGGGTCGCAGCGTCCGACGGACGAGGGTGGCGACCGCGTACGCGAGTGCACCGACGATCACCTTGTCGACGAGCGAGATGGTGATGTTCACGATGCCGATCGCCGAGGTGACCGCTGCCACGACGGCACTCAACCCCAGGCTAGCGGGGGAGCGAGGCGGCGAGGCGGAATCGGGACGCCCCGAATCCCCAGACGAGTCCGGCGGACACCATCGTCACCGAGAACACCGCGTCGACGAGTTGACCTTTGAGGAGTTCGACGGTGATGAAGAGGACGCCGACGGAGGCGGCCGCCCAGGGGCCCGCGAGGATGGCCACGAGAGCCGTCCCCGCCATGTCGAAGAAGAACACGTCGCCGAGCAGGGGGTTCACGAACTTGCCGGTCGAGTTCAGGAGGACGCCCGCGACGATGACGGCGATCACGCGTCCCGGCGTGCGCCCCACCGCGGGAGGGGGCGGTGTCTCCGTGACCGGCGCCGGAGAGTGGACCGGATCGGTGGCGACGGCCTGCGCCACCCGCGCCTGCCAGGAGGACACCGCAGTGGCGTCCTCGCCGAGCGCCTCCGCCATCTCGGCGACGAGGCCGGCGTTGAGCCGACGCCGACCGAGCCGGAACGCATCCGAGATCGTGGTGTGGGCGACGCGCGCCGCCGCGGGGTTCGCGCCGGCTATGCGCCGCTCGGTGATCCGGGCGGCCAGTTCGCGGTACGAGACGCCCCTCGCGTCGCGCAGGGTGCGGAGCTCCGAGACCAGCTCGTCGATGCGCGCCGCACTCGTGTCGCTCGTGCCCCCACACCGTCATCGTAGAGCCGCGGAGGTGCCGAGTCGGACCCCGGGTCACCGACACGGCACCACCGCGGTGAGCGGCACGCGAGCCCGAATCCGCGTGCAGCGACGGCGCCCGGTGACGTGGTGATCTCGTTCTCCCCCCGGAGACGGACCGCCACCGGCGCACCTGCTCGCCGTCCACGGTACGAGCCGTCAGCCGCGGACGGGGCGTCGGAGCCCATTCCCGGACGATCCCGAACGGGCCCGCGGGTAGGCTCGTCGCCGTGCGTCTCGTCATCGCCCGCTGCTCCGTCGACTACACCGGTCGCCTCAACACCCACCTGCCGCCCGCCACCCGCCTCATCATGGTGAAGGCCGACGGCACGGTCGCGTTCCACCGCGACATCCAGCACCAACCGCTCAACTGGATGAGCCCGCCGTGCACGCTGACGGTCATCGAGCCCGGCGAGGACGACGTCGACGTCGTCGAGAAGTGGCGCGTGACGCACGCCAAGTCGGGCGATGAGCTGACCATCCGGATCTACGAGGTGCTGCACGATTCGTCGCACGAGCTCGGCACCGACCCGGGCCTCGTCAAGGACGGTGTCGAGGCCGATCTGCAGCGGCTGCTCGCGGAGCAGGTCGGCGTCATCGGCGAGAACCTGACGCTCGTGCGCCGGGAGTTCCCCACCGCCATCGGACCGGTCGACCTGCTGCTGCGCAACCCCGAGGGCGGCACCGTGGCGGTGGAGGTCAAGCGGCGCGGCGACATCGACGGTGTCGAGCAGCTCACGCGCTACCTCGAGCTGCTGGGACGCGACCCGCACCTCGCGCCGGTCACCGGGGTGTTCGCCGCCCAGGAGATCAAGCCGCAGGCCAAGGTCCTGGCGACCGATCGCGGCATCCGTTGCGTCACCCTGGACTACGACGAGATGAAGGGCATCGAGTCGGGAGCTCCGCGTCTGTTCTGACGCCGCTCAGTGGCTCGTGCCGCGGGTGCCCGGCAGGGGCTTGGCGGCGCCCGAGGCGAACCCCGACGCCGCGACCAGCGCGGCGATGATGAACAGCGTGTTGAGCAGGCCGATGTGCGTGCTGATGACACCCAGGATCGGCGGGCCGCACAGGAATGCGACGTAGCCGATGGTCGCGGCGGCGCTCACCCGCGCAGCTGCGTGCTCGGGGTCGTCGGCGGCGGCCGACATCCCGAGCGGGAAGCCGAGCGAGGCGCCCACGCCCCAGAGGGCCGCGCCGACGAAGACGAGCGGCAGGTTCGGCGCCAGGATGAACAGCAGGATGCCGACCACGGCCGTGACCGCCAGCACCCGCAGCGTCGCGACGCGGCCGAAGCGGTCGACGAGCGGGCCGCCGAAGACCCGCACGACGGTCATCGCCACGGAGAAGACCGTGAGCGCCGCGGCGCCGAGTGCGACGCCGCCCTCGTGGTCCTCGCTCACGCCGAGGGCCATCCAGTCGTTCGCGCCGCCCTCGGCGAATGCCATACCGAGCATGACCACGCCCAGCACGTAGGTGCGCGGTTCGCGCCACGCCGACAGCGCGGCCGCCAGCCGCGAACGCCACCCGCTGGGTGCCGCGTCCGGGGCGCCGAAGTCGCGCTGCGGCACGTACGCGAAGGCGACGACCGCCAGGACGACGATCGCGACGGCGATCACGGCGGTGTGCGGGAAGACGCCGATGCGTGCACCGGCCACCAGCGCGCCGATGCCGGCGCCGATGACGGTGCCCAGGCTGAAGAAGGCGTGGAACAGCGGCAGGATCGTCTTGCCCACCTCGACCTCGATCGCCGCACCGTCGACGTTCATGAGCACGTCGAGCGCGCCGTTTCCGAACCCGAAGAGGGCGAGCCCGATGAGGACGAGCAGGAGCGAGGGCGCGACGTCGGTGCCGAGGCCGATGAGGAACAGCCCCACGGCAAGGACCAGCATGACCGTCAGCATCCCGCGACGCGTCCCCATGCGGGCGGCGATGACGGAGGACACCGACAGGCCGAGGATCGACGCGACGCCCATGCCGAGAAGGAGCAGGCCGATGGTCGAGTTCTCAATGCCGAGGGCGGCCTTGATCGAGGGCACCCGCGACGCCCACGTCGCGATGCTCAGACCGCTCGCGGTGAAGATCGCGAACACGGCGAGGCGCCAGGTCCACAGACGGGAGGCGGTGAGCTGCAACGTCATGGCGTCACTCTAGCGGGATCTCCGAATCGATTCGAGAATCGGATCCGTGCGGCTACGATCGAAAGATGAGCAGCCGCCGAGCGACGATCTCCGACGTCGCGCGTGAAGCCGGGGTGTCGGCATCGACGGCATCCGTCGTCTTCAGCGGCAAGGTGTCCGTGTCGGACGCCACCCGCGCCAAAGTGCTGCAAGCGGCCGAGGCCCTCGGGTACACAGGCCCCGATCCGCGGGCCGCGTCCCTGCGCACCGGACGTGCCGGCGTCGTCGCCGTGCTCTTCCGCGAGCGCCTCGCGTCCGCGTTCCGCGACCCCGTCACCGCAGCGATGATGGACGGTCTCACCGATGCGCTCGCCCCCATCGGCGCCGGCGTCCTGCTCCTCCACGACGAGGGACCCGTCGAGTCGGCGCCCACGCTCACGACGGCGCCGGTCGACGCCGCGATCCTGCTCGGGTGCAACGAGATCCTGCAGTCCTCGGTCGACGTCCTCGGGCGCCGCGGCATCCCTGTCGTCGTCGTCGAGGGCGACGCCGGACCCGACGTGCCGCAGATCCTGCTCGACAATGTCGAAGCCCAGCGCACCGCCGCCGAGCACGTGCGCTCGCTCGGACACGAGCGGGTGGCCCTCGTCACGCTGACGAAGGATGCCACGCGCCCCCGCGGCTTCATCGACGACCCCAGCCGAATCGCCGTCGAGGTCACCCGCGACCGCCTGCGCGGCGCGCGGCAGGTCTACCCCGACGCGCCCGCCTACGCCGTCGGGGCGAGCTCGATCGACGAGGGACTCGCCGCCGGTCGCGTCCTGCTGCAGGGGGAGCGGCCCACGGCGATCATCGCGCAGAGCGACCTGCTCGCCGCCGGCGTCATCCGCGCGGCCGAGGAGGCAGGTTTGCGTGTCCCCGAGGACCTCAGCGTGACGGGTTTCGACGGCATCACGGTCGACGGGCTCGCGCCGTACGCCCTGACGACGCTCGTGCAGGACGCGATCGCGAAGGGGCGCGCCGCGGGTGAGGCCGTCGTCGCGATGCTCGAGGGGCGGGACCCGGCATCCCTCACCCTCACCTGCACATTCCGACGCGGGAACACGACCGGTCCGGTACCCGCCTGACCTGGGAACCCGCCGGGCGCCGGGTGGTCGTCAGCCGGTAGACTGGAGTCCTCGACCCCCGCGAATGCACAGAGGAGGCCAGGTTGCTGATTCTCCTCGCGGCGTTCGCGCTCGTGCCCCTCCTCCTTCCGGCACTCGTCGCGCGCCTCGGGTCACGCACCTTCCTCGTCGCGGCCATGGTCCCGATCGCCGCCTTCGTGCACACGGCCTGGCAGACGCCCGCCGTGCTCGCCGGGGATATCCCGTTCGAGACATACACCTGGATCCCGGATCTCGCGGTGCAGGTGTCGATGCGGATGGACGTTCTGTCGTGGGTGATGTCCCTCATCGTCACCGGCGTCGGCGCGCTCGTGATGATCTACTGCCGCTGGTACTTCGCCGGCAAGACCGAGGGCCTCGCGACGTTCTCGGCGGTGCTGCTCGCCTTCGCCGGGGCGATGTACGGGCTCGTGCTGACCGACGACATCGTCGTGCTCATCATGCTCTGGGAGGTCACGAGCGTCCTCTCGTACCTGCTCATCGGCTTCTACCACCGGCGCGGCGCGAGCCGTCGTGCCGCGCTGCAGGCCCTGCTGGTGACGACCCTCGGCGGGCTCGTCATGCTCATCGGCGTCGTCATGCTCGTCGTCCTCTACGGCACGACGAGCATCGCGACGATGCTCGAGACCGGCCCGATCTTCGAGGGCGGCCAGGCCGTCGCCTTGGATGCCGCGATCGTGATGCTGCTCGTGGGTGCGCTCAGCAAGTCGGCCATCTTCCCGTTCCACTTCTGGCTGCCCGGCGCCATGGCCGCGCCGACCCCGGTGAGCGCCTACCTGCACGCCGCCGCCATGGTGAAGGCGGGCATCTACCTCATCGCCCGCTTCGCCCCGGCCTTCGCCGACACCGACCCCTGGCGTCCCATCGTCATCGGACTCGGTGTCTTCACGATGCTGCTCGGCGGCTTCCAGGCGCTGCGGGAGTCCGACCTCAAGCGCATCCTCGCCTTCGGCACCGTCAGCCAGCTCGGCATGATGACCGTCGTCCTCGGGTACGGCGAACGCAACAGCGCACTCGCCGGTCTCGCCCTGCTCGTCGGGCACGCCCTTTTCAAGTCGGCGCTGTTCCTCGTCGTCGGCGTCATCGACCGCCAGCTCAGCACCCGTGACATCGCGGAGCTCTCGGGCGTCGGTCGGCAGGCGCCCACCCTCGCAACCTTCTCGATCATCGCGATCGCCTCGATGGCGGGGGTCGCCCCGACCGTCGGCTTCGTCGCGAAAGAGGCCGCGCTCACCTCGTTCCTCGAGGGCGGCACCGAGCCGGCGGCCCTCATCCCGCTCATCGGCATCCTCCTCGGTTCGGCTCTGACGGCGGCGTACGGCATCCGTTTCGTGTGGGGTGCGTTCTGGACGAAGAAGGATGCCGCCGGCGCCCCGCTCGAGCGCACCGAGTGGCCCGACCCGCCGATCGGCTTCCTCGTGGCCCCCGTCGTGCTGAGCGGTCTCACGATGGTCGCCGGCGTCGCGGCGCCGCTGGTCGACGCGGCGATCGCCGGGTACGCCGACGGCATCCCGCTCGAAGAGGGCGGCAAGGAGTCCCACCTCGCACTCTGGCACGGGTGGGAGCCGGCGCTGTTCCTGTCGCTCGGCTCGATCGCGCTCGGAGCGCTGCTGTTCTGGTTCACCCAGCGGCGCCCGCTGAAGGCGCGTGTCATGCCGTTCACGGCGAACGACGTCTACAACCTGTCCCTGCGCGGCATCGCCCGCATCTCGGTCTGGACCACCTCGCTCACCCAGCGCGGCTCGCTGCCGTTCTACGTGGGCACGATCTTCGTCGTGTTCGTCGCGGCGGAGGCCACGGCGCTGCTCGCCGGTACGGAATGGCGCATCGCGGTCGACGCGTGGCAGAGCCCGGCCCAGCTGCTGGCGGCACCGGTCATGATCCTCGCCGGTTTCGTCGCGATCCGCGCCCGTAAGCGCTACACCGGGGTCGTGCTCGTCTCGGTGACGGGGCTCGGCATGGTGCTGCTGTTCGCGACGAGCGGTGCCCCCGACCTCGCGCTCACGCAGATCCTGGTCGAGACCGTGACCCTCATCGCCTTCGCCCTGGTGCTGCGCCGCATCCCCGCCCGTCTCGGCGACCACAACGCCTCGGTGCTGCCGGTGGTCCGGGCCGTCATCGGCATCGGTGTCGGCGTCACGATGGCGGCGATCGCCCTCATCGCCACGGGGGCCCGCGTCGCCGACCCCGTCTCGGGTCCGTTCCCCGACCTGGCCTACGAGATCGGACAGGGCAAGAACGTGGTCAACGTCACCCTCGTCGACCTCCGCGGCTGGGACACGATGGGGGAGCTCTCGGTGCTCATCCTCGCCGCGACGGGTGTCGCCTCGCTCGTCTTCGTCACGAACCGCTCCGACAGCCGCGTCCTGCCGTCGATGCCGACCAGCACGGGTCGCAGCCGCCGTCCGCTCGTCGAGACGGCCGATGGCCCGCGCCCGCGCTCGACGGCGCCCGGCTCGACCCGGCAGGCCTGGCTCGTCGGCGGGCTGAAGGTCAAGCCCGAGAACCGATCGCTGCTGCTCGAGGTCATCGTCCGCATCCTCTTCCACTCGATCATCGTCGTGTCGGTCTACCTGCTCTTCGCCGGTCACAACCTGCCCGGCGGCGGCTTCGCGGGCGGCCTCGTCGCGGGCATGGCCCTCGTGATGCGCTACGTGGCGGGCGGACGGTGGGAGCTCGGTGCCGCCGCGCCCACCGATGCCGGTCGCCTGCTCGGCGCGGGCATGGTCCTCGCGCTCTCGTGCGCGATCGTGCCCCTGTTCTTCGGCGCCGCACCGCTGACCAGCACCTACTGGAAGGCCGAACTGCCGCTCCTCGGCGAGGTCGAGTTCGTGACCTCGACGATCTTCGACGTCGGCGTCTACCTCGTCGTCATCGGGCTCGTCCTCGACGTGCTGCGGTCGCTCGGCGCCGAGGTCGACCGGCAGACGCAGGCGCAGCGGGAGCGGGTGACCGCATGACCGTTTCGCTCGTCCTCGTCATCATCATGGGGGTGCTGTTCGCCGCCGGGGTGTACGCGATGCTCGAGCGCAGCCTCACGCGCGTCCTCATCGGCTTCCTGCTGCTCGGCAACGCCGCCAACCTCTTCCTGCTCGTCGTCATGGGCGCCCCGGGTGTCGCACCCTTCTACGGCAGCGCCGGCGAGGGGGAGTCCTTCAGCGACCCGCTGCCGCAGGCGCTCTCGTTGACCGCCATCGTCATCACGTTCGCGATCTCGTCCTTCCTGCTCGCCCTCATCTACCGCTCCTGGCAGCTCGGTCAGGCCGACACCGTCACCGACGACGAGGCCGACCGCGAGGTGCGCGAGCGCGGCGCCCGCGACGAGGAGACGATGGACGACGAGATCACGGACGAGGACGACGACGCCACGACCGACTTCATCGGGACGGAGACCTCGCCCATCGTGATCCTCCACGCGCAGGACATCGCCGAACTGCGCGACGACGCCCCGACGGACACCCCGGGAGGCCCGCGATGACCGCGCTCGTCCCGCTCCTGGTCACCCTGCCGCTGCTCGGCGCGGGGATCGCGCTGATTTTCGGCCGCCGCCGCCGCGTGCAGGTGGGCGTCTCGATCGTGACCCTCACGGTCGCCGCCGCCGTCGCGGCCGTGCTGCTGTACTACGTGGATGTGAGCGGGATGCCGCTGGCGGTGTCGGTCGGCGGATGGCCGATCCCGTTCGGCATCGTGCTGTACGTCGACCGCCTCGCGGCGCTGCTCGTGCTCGTCTCGAGCATCGTGCTGCTCGCGGTCCTGCTCTTCTCGGTCGGCCAGGGTGCGGCCGATGGCGACGAGGAGACCCCGGTCTCGATCTTCCACCCGTCGTACCTGATCCTCGCGGCGGGCATCTTCAACGCGTTCATCGCGGGCGACCTCTTCAACCTCTACGTCGGCTTCGAGATCCTGCTAGTCGCGTCGTACGTGCTCATCACGCTCGGGTCCACCGAGTCCCGCATCCGCACCGGCGTCGTCTACATCGTCGTGTCGCTCGTCTCGTCGATCCTCTTCCTCGCCGCGATCGCCGCCATCTACGGCGCGCTCGGCACCGTGAACATGGCCCAGCTGGCGGACCGGATGGGGGAGCTCCCCGACGAGGTGCAGCTCGTCCTTCACCTGATGCTGCTGCTCGCCTTCAGCATCAAGGCGGCGGTCTTCCCGCTGTCGTTCTGGTTGCCCGACTCGTACCCGACCGCGCCGGCGCCGGTCACGGCGGTGTTCGCGGGCCTGCTGACGAAGGTCGGCGTCTACGCGATGATCCGCACCGAGACGCAGATCTTCCGAGAGAACGACGTCAACCAGCTGCTGCTGATCGTGGCGCTCGCGACGATGGTGGTCGGCATCCTCGGCGCCGTCGCGCAGGCCGAGCTCAAACGCATCCTGTCGTTCACACTCGTCAGCCACATCGGTTACATGGTCTTCGGCCTTGCGATCGCGACACCGGAATCCCTCGGCGCCACGATCTACTACATGGTCCACCACATCGTCGTGCAGACCACCCTGTTCCTCGCGGTCGGGCTCGTGGAGCGCCGGGCGGGGTCCACGTCGATCCTCAAGGTGAAGGGGCTCATGAAGGCGGCGCCGGTGCTCGCCGTCCTCTACTTCATCCCCGCCATCAACCTCGGCGGTCTGCCGCCGTTCTCGGGCTTCATCGGCAAGTACGCGCTGTTCAACGCGGCCGCCGAGGTCGGCACGCCGATCATGTACGCCCTCATCGTCGCGGGGATCGTGACCTCGCTCCTGACGCTCCTGGCGCTGATGCGCGCGTGGAACCTCGCGTTCTGGCGCGAGGAGGAGGACCACACCGAGGAGTCCGGTGTCGTCGACCGCATCTCGTACCTGGGCGACGCCCCCGCCGCCGGTGTGCAGACCGAGCGCCGCGTCATCCCGCGCATCATGACCGCCTCTACGGCGGGCATGGTGGCCGTCACCGTGGCGCTCACCCTCTTCGCCGGCCCGCTCTACAACCTCTGCGCGAGCATCGGCGCGGCGCTTCCCTACCCCGTGAGCCTCACCCAGCTGCAGGACGAGGTGAACGATGGGAACTGACGTCAAGCGCAGCGCGCTGACCGGGATCTGGCGGCAGCTGCCGCTCTTCCTCTGGCTCATCGCACTCTGGATGCTGTTGTGGGGTCAGTTCACGGTGCTCGCCTTCCTCACCGGGACCGTCGTCGCCGTGTTCGTGACGAGCGTCTTCCGTCTGCCGCCGGTCGAGCTGTCCGGTCGCCTGAACCCGTGGTGGCTGCTCGTCTTCCTCGTGCAGTTCCTCGGCGCCGTCGTGAAGGGCTCGCTCGTCGTGGCGTGGCAGGTCGTGCGGCCCGGCCGGCAGCCGGGCGTCTCGGTCGTCGCGGTGCCGCTCGTGACCGACGACGACCTGATCATGGCCCACGTCGGGGTCACGGCATCCCTCATCCCCGGTTCGCTCGTCCTCGAGACCGACCGCGACCGCCGCATCCTCTACCTGCACGTCCTCGGGGCCGCGACGGATGCCCAGGTCGACGCTCAGCGGCGGATGGTGCAGCGCTGGGAGGCGCGGATCGTGCGGGCCGTCGGCTCGCGCGCCCAGCTCGAGGCGATCCGCGAATCGGGCGCCGGCGGCGCCGAGATCCGCACCCGCGTGAAGGAGGAGCGCTCGTGACCACCGCCCTCATCGTCGTCATCTGCGCCGTCTTCGGTGTCGCCGCCCTGCTCACGGTCTGGCGGATCATCATCGGGCCGTCGATCCTCGACCGCGCCGTCGCCTCCGACGTCCTGCTGACGCTCCTCATCTGCGCGCTCGGCGCCGAGATGGCGATCAACCATCACACGCGGACGCTTCCCGTGCTGCTGATCGTCGCGGCCGTCGGCGTATTCGGGTCGGTCTCGATCGCGCGGTTCGTCGCCCGCCGGGACGGAGCCGCGCGATGACCGAGATCCTGCACGTCGTGTCGCTCGTCCTCATCCTCGCGGGGGCGCTCCTGTGCCTGACGGCCGCGATCGGACTGCTGCGCCTCCGCGACGTGCCGACCCGCCTGCACGCGGGGACCAAGCCGCAGGTGCTCGGGCTCCTGCTGATCGCCATCGCGGTGGGGATCGAGCTGCAGTCGTGGGCGGTCGTCGCCTTCCTCGTGCCCGTGCTCGTCATCCAGTTCGCGACGGCGCCGCTGTCGGCCCACATGGTCGGGCGCCAGGCGTACCGCAACGGCACGATCGACCGGCGGACCCTGCACGTCGACGAGCTCGCCGACGCGAAGGAGACCCCGCCCGGTGCGGGCGGCTGAGTCTCAGCCGATCAGGCTCGGCTGCAGGTCGCGCATCGTCCGCCGGAACGTCATGCGCGTGACCCCGGCGACGGCGAGCAGCAGGGCGCCGACGAGCCACGTCGCGAGCACCGCGGCATCCGCCCAGGCGCGGCCCGCGATACCGCCGTACATGACCTGCCGCATCGCGTCGACGACGTACCCCATCGGCAGCACGTGGTGCAGGGCCGCCAGCGGCGCCGGCAGCGTCTGCCACGGGAACGTGCCGCCGGCGGTCACGAGCTGCAGCACCATCAGCACGAGGCCCAGGAACTGCCCGACCGACCCCAGCCACACGTTGAGCGCGAGGATGATGGCGGCGAAGGTGGCCGACGCGAGCAGCAGGATGCCGAGGGTCGGCAGCGGATGCGTGAACGAGAAGCCGAGCGCGATCGACAGCACGCCGAACAGCGTCACCATCTGCACCGCGCCGAGGGCGGCCGGCGTCAGCCAACCTGCGATCGCGACGCGGACGGGGGAGCGGAGCGCGGTGACCGCGCGACGGGACACGGGCTTCACGATGAGGAACAGCGCGTAGATGCCGATCCACCCGGCGAGGGCGGCGAAGAACGGCGCGAGTCCGGCGCCGTAGTTCTGGGCCTGGGTGAGCGAGTCCTCGGCGACACCCACCGGGTCGGCGAGGGTCGCCGCCTGCGCGGCGCGGGTCTTCGCGCTGTCGTCGGGCAGCTGCTCGGCGCCCGCCTGCAGGGCGTCGCGGAGCGTGCCCGCACCGTCCTCGAGTCGGTGGATGCCGGTGGCCAGCGAGTGCGCGCCGGTGTCGAGTTCGTGGGCCCCGGCATCCGCCGTCGCGATGCCGTCGGCGAGGGTGTGCGCCCCCGTCGCCGCCGTCGCCGCCCCCTTTGCGAGCGTTGAGCTGCCGGCGGCCACCTGGGACGCGCCGTCGTCGAGCGCGTCGATCTGCGAGACGGCCTGCTGCACCCGGGTGTCGAGGTCGTCGACGCGGGTGCCGATGGGGTCGAGGACGTCCAGCACCTTCGCGATCTGCGCGTCGTCGAGTCCCTGGTCGGTCAGCGCGCTCGTGAGGTCGCTGCGGAGGGTGGGGACGGCGGAACTCACCCGGTCGGCGGCCGATCCGACGCGGTCGGCGACGCTGCGGAGTTCCGCGGTGCCGCCCGAGACCTGCGCGGCCCCGGAGGAGAGCGAGCGCAGGCCGTCGGCGAGCGTGTCGACACCCGACGCGAGTTTCGTCGCCCCGCCCTCGAGCTTCGTCGTGCCCGCGGCCAGGGTGCCCGCGCCGTCGGCGAGGGTGTCGGCACCGTCGCCGGCCGTCGTGAGGCCGTCGGTCAGGGTGCCGGCGCCGTCGGCGGCGTCGAGGAGCTTCACGCGCACGGTGTTCAGCGCGTCGAGCATCGTCAGGCCGGCTTCGCGGACGACCTTCTCGCTCACGGTGGTGCGGATGCGTTCGACCGCCTGCGTGCCGATCGTCGAGGCGAGGTAGTTGTTGGCGTCGTTCGTCGTCAGGTCGATCTCGGCCTGACGCGGGTCCGCCGACGAGATCGAGGCGACGGCGGCGGTGAAGTCGGCGGGCAGGGTGACGGCGAAGTCGAACGCGCCGTCATCGAGGCCGCGGCGGGCACCGGCGGCATCCACTTCGTGCCAGTCGAAGCTGCCGTCCTCGAGCAGCGAGTCCGCGACCTCTTCGCCGAGGTTTCGGGCGCTGCCGTTGAGCGTCGCGCCCTCGTCGCTGACGACCAGGGCGACCGGCACCTGCGACAGGTTGCCGTACGGGTCCTGGTTCGCCCACAGGTACAGCCCGCCGTAGAGGACGGGCACGAGGATCAGGGCGATGAGGGCGATCACCCGCATGCGCGTGGAGGTGAGCCGCCGCAGCTCGGCGGCGAACAGGGCGGGGATCTTCACGGACGGATGCCTCCGGTCGAAGGGCGAGCGGTGACGGATGCCGGCCGGCGGCGCGCGCGGCGCAGCGCGGCGCCGGCGCGGATCCGCGGCCGACCGACGTGCGCG
>NZ_JAMXSA010000042.1:0-27010 GCF_024124465.1 Microbacterium sp. CnD16-F | reverse complement strand
CTGGATGCGCGGCGGCCCGGGCTTCGGTCCGGGGATGCGGCTGGCGGGCGCGCCCGCCCGCATCCGTCTTCTGGACGCCCTCGTCCACGCCGAGCACCCGCTGTCGGTGAGTGAGATCGCCGACGCGATCGGCGTCGACCAGCCGCGCGCCTCGCGCCTCGTGCAGCAGGCGGTCGAGATGGGGCTCGCGGTCCGCGAGGCCGACCCCGACGACGCGCGCCGCACCCGTATCGCGCTGACCCCCGAGGGCCGTCGCCGCGCGGGGGACTTCCGCGGCGAACGGCGCGAGCGGCTCTCGCGTGCGCTCGCGGACTTCACCGACGCCGAACGCGCCGAACTCGTGCGTCTGCTGGGCAAACTCGCGGCATCCTGGCCCCGCGACTGACCCGATAACCCGGAAACCGTCGTCGGCGCAAGAAGGTGAGTGGATCAGGGAGTTCTGACACCCTGGAGAAGTGAGCACCGAGCAGGGATCCGATTCCGATGCCGCGATCGTCCCCGACAAGACGGGTAACGGCACGAGCCCCGCCGCCTTCACACGCGCCATCGCACCCTGGGTGTTCTGGCCAGCCGCAGTCCTCATCCTCGGCTTCAGCCTTTTCGCGATCATCCTCCCCGCGCAGGCGGAGGCGTTCTTCGGCGGGGTGCAGACGACGATCGTCAACGCCTTCAACTGGTACTACGTCCTCATCGCGGCCTTCTTCGTGGCGTTCGCCGTCTTCATCGGCTTCAGCCGCTTCGGAGACATCAAGCTCGGGCGTGACGACGACGAGCCGGAGTTCTCCACCGGAGCATGGTTCTCCCTGCTGTTCGCCGCGGGCATGGGGATCGGACTCGTGTTCTACGGCGTGAGCGAGCCGCTCAGCCACTTCGTCACGCCGCGACCGGGCGTGGAAGGAACCCCCGCGCAGCTCGCGAGCAGCGCGCTGACGCAGACCTACCTGCACTGGGGTGTGCAGGCGTGGGCGATGTACGTTGTGGTCGGCGTCGCGCTGGCCTACGCGATCCACCGGCGCAAGCGTCCGATCTCGATCCGCTGGGCGCTCGAGCCTCTGCTCGGCAAGCGGGTCCACGGTGCGGCCGGCAACGTCATCGACGCCGTCGCACTCGTCGGGACGCTCTTCGGTGTTGCGACCTCGCTCGGCCTGGGGGTCACTCAGATCGGCTCCGGGCTCTCTGCGGCGGGGATGCTGGAGCTCAACGAGTTCACCGAGATCATCCTCATCTTCGTCATCTCGCTCTTCGTGCTCATGTCCGTGATCTCAGGGGTGGCGAAGGGCATGAAGTGGCTGTCCAGTCTCAACCTGATCCTCGCGGGGGTTCTCCTCGTCTTCCTGCTCTTCGCCGGCAGCACCGAGTATCTTCTGCGCGAATGGGTTCAGTCGATCGGTGCCTACATCCAGAACTTCGTCGGCCTTTCGTTCACCGTGAGTGCGTTCCAGGGCACAGCCGGTGAGGAGTGGCAGGCGTCATGGACCTCGTTCTACTGGGGCTGGTGGATCTCGTGGGCGCCGTTCGTCGGCATCTTCATCGCGCGCGTCAGCAAGGGGCGCACGGTGCGCCAGTTCGTCGCCGGTGTCCTGCTCGTGCCGACGCTCGTGGGTGTCATCTGGTTCGCCGTCCTCGGCGGCTCGGCGATCCTGAAGGAGACGACCGATCCGGGCTCGATGCTCGGCGCCGACGGCAAGGTTGACCTGCAGGGGGCGCTCTTCCAGCTGTTCTCGTATCTACCCGGCGGCGCGGTTCTCACCATCGGCGCGATCGTCCTCATCGCGGTGTTCTTCGTGACCTCCGCCGACTCGGGAGCGCTCGTCATGGGCATGATCGCCTCCGGCGGCAACCCCGAGCCGAAGCGGTGGGTTCGGGTGTTCTTCGTCGCGCTGACCGCGGTACTCGCGAGCGCCTTGCTTCTCGCCGGTGGTTTGCAGGCGCTGCAGACCGCAGCGATCCTCATCGCCCTGCCGTTCTCGGTCGTGATGCTGCTGATGTGCTGGTCGACGGTGCTCGCCTTCCAGCGCGAGCGGGCGGCGTATGCGCGCGCCGAGCGTCGACGGTTCGTCGCCGACATCGGCGACCACTACGGCCTCGAGGTCGAGGAGCCCAACGAGCGGGGGATCAGCCTGCCTGCGTTCGTGCGCCGGGCGATCCCCGCGCGGCGCGCCCACGACGATTGAGCTCATGGATCCGGATGCGGAACCGCCAGGCGCCGTCGAGGGACTGGGTGGGGGCGTCGCTGCGCAGGCGGGTGCGCGGGGCGACGGATCCGTCGCCGGGGCCGATGCGGGCGACGTCGAACGCGGTCATCGCGCGGCCTCCGCGGGGAGCGATGCGGGGCTCAGCCGCGACGCGGCGGCAGCGTCGAGGACGAGCGTCACGCGGCCGTGGCGCTGCAGGAAGGATGCCGGCAGGCCGGTCGTCTGCGGTCCTTCGACGGCGCGGGCGACGGCCTCGGCCTTCGACTCGCCCCACGCGATGAGGACGATCTCGCGGGCGTCGAGGATGGTGCCGATGCCCTGCGTGAGCGCGTGCGTGGGGACGAGACCGGCGTCGCCGTCGAAGAAGCGGCTGTTGTCGGCGACCGTCCGCGGCGCCAGTTCGACGACGCGGGTGCGGGAGTCGGGGGCGGAACCGGGCTCGTTGAAGCCGATGTGACCGTTGGCGCCGATGCCGAGGATCTGCAGGTCGACGCCGCCGGCGCCCGAGATCGCCGCCTCGTAGCGTGCCGCGGCTTCGGTCGGGTCGGCGGCCGCGCCCTCGGGCACGTGGACGCGCGAGGGGTCGAGCCCGAGCGGTCCGGTGACCTCGCGGGCGATGACGGAGTGGTAGCTCTCGGGGTGGTCGACGGGCAGGCCGACGTACTCGTCGAGGGCGAACGCGGCCGCGCGCGAGAGGTCGAGACCGGCCGCCACGCGTGCGGTGAGCGCGCGGTAGAAGGGCTGCGGGCTGGACCCGGTCGCGACACCGAGGACCGGGAAGGCGAGGTCGGCGACCGAGGCGGCGACGACCGCCGCGGCGACCTCGGCGGCGCCGGCCGCATCGGGGGAGAGCAGGATCCTCACGAGAGCACCTTTCGGGGGGAGAGCGAATCGCGGCGCGCGACCGCGAGGGCGAGGGCGCCGACGACGGGCCCGGTGGTCTCGGTGAGGTCAGGCAAGGTAGACCGCCCCCTTCACGTGGTCGATGATGAGCTGCCCGATGCCGACGAGGGCGGCATCCTCGCCCAGCGCGCCCACGACGACGGCGGGCGGGCGGGGGATGCGGCCCTCGAGGCGCCGGGTGACGCCGCCGACGAGCAGGTCGGTGCGCCGCGGCAGGCGGCCGGCGAGGATGACGACGCGGCAGTCGAGGATGACCGACAGGGCGGCGACCGACATCGCGATGTGGTCGAGCAGGCGCTCGGCGTCCGCGCCGCCCGACGCGCTCTCGTCGTCGAG
Organism: Microbacterium sp. CnD16-F; assembly: GCF_024124465.1. Classification (NCBI taxonomy): domain Bacteria; kingdom Bacillati; phylum Actinomycetota; class Actinomycetes; order Micrococcales; family Microbacteriaceae; genus Microbacterium; species Microbacterium sp. CnD16-F. The sequence continues at coordinate 23,576 of NZ_JAMXSA010000042.1, read as the reverse complement.
GACGGCCATGGTGGATGCCTCGGTTCCGCCGGCCCCGCCGAGGGCGAGCACCCGCGTCTCGAGGTCGCCGCCGGTCGGACGCGGCTGCGAGAACGCCTGCGGGTCGGTGATGAGGTAGCCGATCTCGCCCGCCGCGGCGCCCGCGCCGCGCACGAGGCGGTCGCCCGAGACGATCCCGGCGCCCACGCCGATGCCGAACACGAGCGCCGCGAGATCGCCCGTGCCCTGTCCCGCACCGTGCGTCCACTCGCCGATCGTGACGGCGTTGGCATCGTTCTCGACGACGACGGGCAGCCCCGTGCGGGTCTGCAGCGCGTCGCGGACGGCGACGCCGTTCCAGCCGAGCTCGACCGAGTCGCTCACCGTGCCGTCCGCGTCGACGACACCCGGGACCGACAGGCCGATCCCCTGCGCCGGGCTGCCGATCCCGGCCGCGACGCGGATGAGGCGTTCGGCGAGGACGCCGACCCCCTCGAGGCGCGACGACGCCGTCAGGTGGCCGTCGGCATCCTGCAGCTGCTGGGTCTCGGTGTGACGGGTCTCGCCGTCCAGGTCGATGAGGGCGCCGCGGGCGATCGCCGAGGTGACGTCGACGGCGACGACCGTGCGGGCCTCGCCGAGGTGCCGGTAGCGGTGGGTGGGGCGGCCGACGCCGCCGGTGTCGCGTTCGACGCCGAGCAGGCCCTCCTCGACCATGCGCGCGCACAGGCGGTGGACCGTGGCCGAGGCGAGCCCCGTGGCCGCGACGAGCTCGGCGCGCCCCAGGGGTCCGGCGGTGCGGAGCGCGTCGAGGATCGCGGTGCGATTGATGCGGGTGACGTCGGCGTTGGTCGCCGTGGCCCTGTTCCCCGCTGCGCGCACGCCGTTCACGGACTCCCTTCCGGACCTTTTCGTCTTACTCTGAGATAAAAGCAGACGGATGCCGGGGGCGCAAGGTCGCACGCGGCACCGTCTATCGTCGGAACGGTGTCCTCGCGGACGCGCGTCCCGCGCGCGAGGCCCGTTGCCCGTCGCGGCCCCGCATCCCCCCGCTGCGGCATCCGGCCGTCACCGGCCGAGAGGAAACCCCATGACCGAGCACGTGCTGTGGTACCGCCGTCCCGCCGAGACCTGGAACGAGGCCCTTCCGCTGGGCAACGGCGCCCTCGGGGCCATGTGCTTCGGCGGCGTCGCCGACGCGCTCCTGCGCCTCAACGACGAGACCGTCTGGTCGGGCAGCCCCGCCAGCGAGCTCGCCGCCCCGCTCGTGACGGCGGACGAGGCCCGTGACGCGCTCGCCGCCGCCCGCGAGGCCGTCGCCGACGGACGCGAGGACGATGCCGACCTGCTCGTGCGCCGCCTGCAGCACCGGCACGCGCAGTCCTTCCTCCCCTTCGCCGACCTGCGGCTGCGGATCGACGGAGCGGATGCCGCCGAGCTCACCGACTACCGCCGCGAACTCGACCTGCGCACCGCGACCCACACGGCCGGCGGCGGACTCGACGGCAATCGCGTGCACCACCGCACGTGGATCAGCGCGCCCCACCGCGTGCTCGTCCCCGAGCTCGAGAGCGACGACCCGATCGACGTGCGCGTCGAGATCGAGACGCCGCTGCGCGAGCTCGGCCGGGTCGAGAACGACGCGGCGACGACCCTGCTCGTGCAGGTGCCGTCCGACGTGACGCCCCCGCACGACGAGGTGGACGAGCCCGTCGTCTACGAGGAGGGCGCCGCCGCGGTGCGCGGCGCGCTGCACGCCCGCATCCTCACCGACGGCACCCTCGTGCGCGGCGGCCGCGTCCTGCGCGCCACCCGCGTGACCGTCGTCCTCGCGACCGCGACGACCTTCACCGGGATGGGGCGGATGCCGGAGGGCACCGAGCGTGCGGCGGCGCGGCGCGCGACCGAGCTCGTGAACGCCGCCGTGTCGGCCGGTCTCGACGAGGTGCGCACGGCGCAGCTGCGCGACCACGCCCGCCTCTACGACCGGGCCGAGCTGACCCTCGCGGCGGCGCCGGAGTCGGCCGAGCTCGACACCGCGGAGCGCCTGCGCGCGCTCGGCGACGGCGGCTCCGTCGAGGTGGCGCACGACCCCGGCATGGCTGCGCTCCTGTTCCACTACGGCCGCTACCTGCTGCTCTGCTCGTCGCGGCCCGGCGGGCTGCCGGCGACCCTGCAGGGCATCTGGAACCAGGACGTGCGCCCCGAGTGGAGTTCGAACTACACGACGAACATCAACGTCGAGATGAACTACTGGGCCGCGCACACGACGAACCTCAGCGAGACCGAGGAGCCCCTGCTGAGACTGCTCGACGCCCTCGCCGACAGCGGCGCCGAGACCGCGCGGCGGCTCTACGATGCCCCCGGCTGGGTCGCCCACCACAACACGGATGCCTGGGGGTACACCCAGCCGGTCGGCGACGGCGAGCACGACGCCGCATGGGCGTTCTGGCCGATGGCGGGGCTGTGGCTCTGCCTGCACCTCGCCGAGCGCGAGGCGTTCGGTGTCACCGACCGCGCCGAGCGGCTGCAGGCGTTCCGGCTGCTGCGCGGGGCGACGGCCTTCGCCCTCGCCTGGACGGCGGTGTCGGACGACGGTGTGCGCGGCACCGCGCTGTCGACCTCGCCCGAGAACGTCTTCCGCACGGCGAGCGGCGCCTCGGCGGCCGTCTCGGAGTCGGCGACCCTCGACGTCGTGCTGCTGCGCGCGCACCTCGACGCGTTCGTCCGCGTCGCGCACCTCGTCGGTCAGGAGGACGACCCGCTCGTCGCGCAGGCGGTCGAGGCCCGCGCCCAGCTGCCCGGGATCCCGGTCGTCGACGGGACGATCGCCGAGTGGCCCGGTGGTCGCGAGGCCGTCGACCCGCACCACCGCCACCTGTCGCCGCTCGTGTTCGTCTACCCCGGCACCGAGCCGCTGACCGAGGACCTCGCCGCCGCGGCATCCCGCTTCCTCGACCTGCGCGAGGACGAGTCCACCGGCTGGTCGCTCGCGTGGAAGATCGCCCTCCGCGCGCGCCTCGCCCAGCCCGAGCGCGTCGCCGCGCTCCTCGAGCTCGTCTTCCGCGACATGTCCGTCGACCGCGGCGACCAGTCGGGCGGCCTGTACGACAACCTGCTCGCCGCGCACCCGCCGTTCCAGATCGACGGCAACCTCGGTTACACGGCGGGGCTCGCCGAGTGCCTGCTGCAGTCGCACGGCGACGGGATCGCGCTGCTGCCCGCCCTCCCGGCCGTGCTCGGCGCCGGCGCGGTGCGGGGGCTCGCCGCCCGCCCCGGCATCGAGGTCGACCTCGCGTGGGATGCCGCCGGTGCCGTCACCTCGGCGCGGGCGCGGGCCCGCGTGGCCACCGCCGAGGGGGCGCACGTGTTCCGCCACGGCGACCACCGGATCGAGACCGTGATCGGCTCGGCGTGGAGCGTTCTCATCGGGGAGTGATCGGCATCCTCCGGTCGCCGTCCGGGAATGCGGACGGGGCGGACGCGTTCCCTCGAGACATGACACACGTAGGAATCATCGGCGCAGGACACATCGGCTCGGCCATCGCTCACGTGCTGGTCGGTCAGGGGCACCAGGTCGCGATCGCCAATTCGCGGGGCCCCGAGACCCTCACGGACCTCGTCGCCGAGCTCGGTGAGAACGCGCAGGCCATGACCGCAGCGGAGGCCGCCGCCTTCGGTGAGTGGGTCGTGGTGACCGTGCCGCTCAAGGCCATCGACGACCTGCCCGTCGCCGAGCTCGCCGGCAAGATCGTCGTCGACACCAACAACTACTACTGGGAGCGCGACGGCCGCATCGCCGAGCTCGAGGAGAAGAAGACCACGACCTCGCGCATGCTGCAGGACCGCCTGCCGCAGTCGACCGTCGTCAAGGGCTTCAACCACATCCCCGCCGCCGACATCACGACCGACGGCGCCCCCGCGGGATCACCGAACCGCCGCGCCCTCGCGACCGCGAGCGACTCGCAGGACGGCGTGACCTTCATCTCCAAGCTCTACGACGACTTCGGCTTCGACACCGTCAACGTCGGCGGCCTCGACGAGAGCTGGCGCGTCGAGCGCGATCAGCCGGCGTACGTCATCCGGCAGAACGCCGACGAGCTGCGCGAGAACCTCGCCCGCGCCGAGCGCTGAGCCCCGGCATCCGCTCGCGAGCCGACGCGAACGGCACTCCACCCCGGTGGATGGATGCCGAACGCGTCGGCTCGCGGTCGCTCAGCGCAGATGCGCGGGACGGGGGAGCTTCACGAAGAGCATCAGCACGAGTCCCAGCACGAGGACGATCGCGATGCCCAGGATGCCCCAGTAGGTCGCCCCGAAGACGGCGATGAAGAGCGTCCACATGGCCGGGGCGAGGAAGCTCACGACGCGGCCCGTCGTCGCGTAGAGCCCGAACACCTCGCCCTGCATGTGCTCGGGTGTGACCCGGGCGAGCAGCGACCGTGTCGACGCCTGCGCGGGACCGACGAACGCGCACAGGAGCAGTCCGAGGATCCAGAACGGCAGCTTGCCGGCGTCGTGCAGCAGGAACACCGCGAGGGCCGTCACGACGAGGCCGCCGAGCGAGGTGAGGATGATCGCCCGCGCGCCGTACCGGTCGTCGAGGCGGCCGGCGACGACCGTCGAGATTCCTGCGACGAGGTTCGCGGCGATGCCGAACAGGATCACCTCGTTCGGCGAGAACCCGAAGGCCACGGCGGCGAGGACGCCGCCGAACGCGAAGACGCCGCCGAGCCCGTCGCGGTAGACGGCGCTCGCGAGCAGGAACCACGCGGTCGGGCGGTGCGAGCGGAACAGGTTCGCGATCGAGCGGAAGAACTCGCGGAACCACGCCGCGAAGCCCAGCGGCGGCGCGCCGGCGGGAGCGGGGGGTTCGGGCACGTTGCGGAACAGCGGGATCGCGAACGCGATCGTCCACACGGCGCAGCCGACCGCGATGAGGCGGTAGGCGAGTCCGTTCGACGTGTCGAGGCCGAACCACTCGACCGCGTTCAGGACCACGACCGCGACGAGGGCCAGGATGCCGCCGATGTAGCCGAGTCCCCAGCCGAGCCCCGACACCTTGCCGACCGTGCGCGGGGTCGAAACGCTCACGAGCAGCGCGTTGTAGTTGACGCCGGCGATCTCGGACGCGACGGCGCCGAGCGAGACGAGGATCGCGCCGACCCAGAAGAACGACGGGTCGGCGAAGACGAAGAACAGGCCGAACTGCAGGAGAGCCAGCAGAGCGGTCGCGATCAGCAGCCAGCGCTTCTTGCGGCCCTTCCGATCGGCGACCTGACCCAGGATCGGCGCCAGCAGCAGGATCGCGAGCCCCGCGATCGTCGAGACGAGGCCGTAGCCGCTCGACAGATCCGCGAGGGCGGACTGCTTGAGCGGGTCGTCGTCGGCGAGGGCCGCGATGTCCGCCGGCAGGAAGGTGTCGGAGACGAGGTAGAGCGACACGAAGACGAAGGTCAGGATGACCGAGTTGAACGGCTGGGTCGCCCAGTCCCACATCGCCCACGACACGACGCTCTTGCGCGCGACGGGGTGCTCCTCGAGGTCCTGGAACATCACGGGCAGGGCGCCGCTGTCGGCGGTGGCGGGGATCTGGGGCGTCCCGCCGCTGGAACGCGTCATGAGGCGCACACTACCCCGACCGCGGTACTTCCCGGTGACGTCCGCTGGTCTGCAAACTTGATATGAGTCGGCTCAAGTTGGTTTGACGCTCGGGGCAGGACGGAGTAGCCTTGAGTCATCGCGGCTCAGGTTGTGGCCAGGACCGCGGAAAGACTTCAGATCTACGCAAACGCCACACGAAGGAGAATCACATGGCACGTGCAGTGGGAATCGACCTCGGAACGACCAACTCGGTCGTCGCCGTCCTCGAAGGTGGCGAGCCGAAGGTCATCGCCAACGCCGAGGGTCTTCGGACGACCCCGTCGGTCGTCGCGTTCACGAAGGACGGCGAGGTGCTCGTCGGCGAGACCGCCAAGCGCCAGGCCGTCACGAACGTCGACCGCACCCTCACCTCCGTCAAGCGCCACATGGGCACCGACTGGAAGACCCAGGCGATCGACGGCAAGAACTACACGCCGCAGGAGATCTCGGCACGCATCCTGCAGAAGCTCAAGCGCGACTCCGAGCAGTACCTCGGTGACACGGTGACGGATGCCGTCATCACCGTCCCCGCCTACTTCAACGACGCCGAGCGTCAGGCCACGAAGGAGGCCGGTGAGATCGCGGGCCTCAACGTGCTCCGCATCATCAACGAGCCGACCGCCGCCGCGCTCGCCTACGGTCTCGACAAGGGCAAGGAGGACGAGCTCATCCTCGTCTTCGACCTCGGTGGTGGAACCTTCGACGTCTCCCTCCTCGAGGTGGGCAAGGACGACGACTTCTCGACCATCCAGGTGCGGGCCACCGCCGGTGACAACCGCCTCGGTGGTGACGACTGGGACCAGCGCATCGTCGACTACCTGATCAAGCAGTTCAAGGACACCAGCGGCGTCGACGTCTCGAGCGACAAGATCGCCCTGCAGCGTCTCAAGGAGGCCGCGGAGCAGGCGAAGAAGGAGCTCTCCAGCTCGCAGTCGACCTCGATCAACCTGCCCTACCTCTCGCTGACCGACTCGGGCCCCGTGTCGCTGTCCGAGACCCTGAGCCGCGCGAAGTTCGAGGACCTCACGAAGGACCTGCTCGACCGCACCAAGAAGCCGTTCGAGGACGTCATCCGCGAGGCCGGCATCAAGGTCGCCGACATCGACCACGTCGTGCTCGTCGGTGGGTCGACGCGTATGCCCGCCGTGAGCGAGCTCGTGAAGAAGGAAGCCGGCAAGGAGCCCAACAAGGGCGTCAACCCGGACGAGGTCGTCGCCGTCGGCGCCGCCCTGCAGGCCGGTGTCCTCAAGGGTGAGCGCAAGGACGTGCTGCTCATCGACGTCACCCCGCTGAGCCTCGGCATCGAGACCAAGGGCGGCATCATGACCAAGCTCATCGAGCGCAACACGGCCATCCCGACCAAGCGCAGCGAGACCTTCACGACCGCCGACGACAACCAGCCGTCGGTCGCCATCCAGGTCTTCCAGGGCGAGCGCGACTTCACCCGCGACAACAAGCCGCTCGGCACGTTCGAGCTCACCGGCATCGCGCCGGCACCCCGCGGCATCCCGCAGATCGAGGTCACCTTCGACATCGACGCGAACGGCATCGTGCACGTGTCCGCCAAGGACAAGGGCACGGGCAAGGAGCAGTCGATGACGATCACCGGCGGCTCGTCGCTGCCGAAGGAGGACATCGAGCGCATGGTGCGCGAGGCCGAGGAGCACGCGGCCGAGGACAAGAAGCGCCGTGAGGCCGCCGAGGTCCGCAACCAGGCCGAGACCCTCTCGTACTCGATCGAGAAGCTCCTGAACGAGAACGCCGACAAGCTGCCCGAGGACGTCAAGACCGAGGTCCAGGCCGACGTCGACGCCCTCAAGACGGCGCTCGCGGGCGACAACGACGACACCGTCAAGGACGCCTACGACAAGCTGAACTCGTCGCAGACGAAGATCGGCGAGGCGATCTACGCCGCCAGCCAGGCCGAGGCCGCACAGGCCCCGACCGACGCGCCGGCCGGTGAGCAGGCGGCATCCGATGAGGATGTCGTCGACGCCGAGGTCGTCGACGACGAGGACGAGAAGAAGTAAGCATGGCGGACAAGGACTTCGAGGGGCCCGACGACGGGGACGAGGTCGTGGACTCCGGGGCTGCCGACCAGGCGGCCCCGGAGGGCGCCGCCGACGGTCCCGACACGCAGCCCGAAGAGCTGACGGTCGACGACATCCTCGGTGCCGCCCAGTCCGACGAGGCCGCGGTGGCCGATGCACCCGCCGAGGAGCACGACCTCGTCCTCGACCTCAAGCGCGTCCAGGCCGAATACGCCAACTACCGACGCCGCACCGAGGAGCAGCGCGAGGTGGAGATCGCGCGCGCCAAGGGTTCGGTCGCGAAGGGGATGCTGCCGGTCCTCGACGACCTCGACCGTGCCGAAAAGCACGGCGACCTCGAGGAGGGCACACCCCTCGCCGCGATCGCCGACAAGATCCGCACGGTCGTCGCCCGCCTGGGCGTCGAGCGCTACGGCGAAGCCGGTGAGGCCTTCGACCCGCAGCAGCACGAGGCGATCTTCCAGGCGCCGACTCCCGGCACCACCGAGGCGACGATCCTCGAAGTGGTCGAGGTGGGCTACCGCCTGGGCGACCTCGAGCTGCGTCCCGCCAAGGTCGTCGTCGCCGTCCCGGCCGAGTAAGGGAGGGAGGGGCAATGGCCAGTCAGGACTGGTTCGACAAGGACTTCTACAAGGTCCTCGGTGTGTCGAAGGACGTCTCGGATGCCGAGTTGAAGAAGACGTACCGCAAGCTGGCGCGCACCTACCACCCCGACTCGAACGCGGGGGATGCCGCGGCCGAGGCGAAGTTCAAGGAGATCAGCGAGGCGTACTCGGTGCTCAGCGACAAGGAGCAGCGCGCCGAGTACGACCAGCTGCGCGCCATGGGCTCAGGAGCGCGCTTCCAGCCCGGCGCGAGCGGCGGCGGATTCGAGGACGTGTTCAGCAGGTTCTCGACCGGAGGAGGCAGCCAGCAGGCCGACTTCGACGACCTGTTCGCGATGTTCGGGCAGCAGGGCGGGGGCCGCTTCGGCTCGGGCCGCTTCGGGCAGCCGAGCGGCGGGTTCCGTGGCTTCGGCGGTCCGCAGCGCGGTGCCGACGTCACCGCCCGCACGACCCTCGACTTCACCACGGCCGTGAAGGGCGACACGATCACCCTGCAGGGCGAGGACGGCAGGCCGATCAAGGTCAAGATCCCCGCGGGGGTCTCGGACGGCCAGAAGATCAAGCTGCGCGGGCGCGGCCGGCCCTCCCCGGACGGCGGTGAGGCGGGCGACATCGTGCTGACGGTGGGCGTGCGCCCGCATCCCGTCTTCACGCGTGAAGGGCTGAATCTCCGCATCCACGTCCCCGTCACGTTCACCGAAGCGGCCCTCGGCGCCACGATCGAGGTGCCCACGCTCGGCGGCGACGTCGTCAAGCTGCGCGTGGCCCCCGGCACCCCGTCGGGGCGCGTGCTGCGCGTCAAGGGGCGGGGCGTGCAGACCGCGAAGGGCACCGGCGACCTGCTCGCCGAGGTGCAGGTCGCGGTCCCGACGCACCTGGACGGACCGGCGCGCGAGGCGCTGGAACGCTTCCACGAGCTGGAACCCAAGGAGAACCCCCGCGCCGATCTGATGGCCAAGGCGCGCGAGTGAGGTGAGAGGCATGGCGAACGAGCAGGTCGACGAAGAGGCCCCGATCCTGGCGATCGCGGTCGCGGCCGAGCTCGCCGGCATGCACCCGCAGACCCTCCGTCAGTACGACCGGCTGGGCCTTGTGGTACCGGCGCGCACCCGTGGCGGGTCGCGCCGGTACTCCCTGCGGCACGTGGCGCAGCTGCGCGAGGTGGCCCAGATGTCGGCCGACGGCGTGAGCCTGCCGGCGATCTCGCGCATCATCGAGCTCGAGAACGAGGTGCGGATGCTGCGCCGCGAGGTCTCGGGACTGCAGGCGCGCCTGCGCGACGAGGTCGCCGCCCGCCGCGGTGCCCGCGTGTTCGCCGCCGGCGCGACCGGCTCGGTCGTCACGCTCCGTCAGGGAACGCGCGTGCGCCGCGCGACCGACGTCGTGCTGTGGCGCCCGCATCCGTCCCCCTCCGACGACTGACGCTTCCGGCGGTCGCCGAGGGGTCGCAGATGGTCGCCCGACGGCGTCTGAAGCGACCATCTGCGACGTCTCGAGGCTTCTCCAGGGGTCCGACGGGCGGGCGGATGTCCACAAGGGGTCGACGGGCGGGTGGGTGACGGTGATCGCGGCGGGATCGTTGGCGGATGTCGAGTGTCCTTCCCCCGGGTCTCCCCGACCGCTTCCTCGTCGCGCACGCTCTCGACGCCGGCGTCACGCGCCGTCGGTTGCGGCATCCGTCCCTTGCGGCGCCGTTCTACGGTGTCCGTTCCCCTGAAGAGGCTCACGACGTCAGGGCGCTCGCCCTCGGCTATCTGCCCAAGCTGCGGGCCGGGGAGCATTTCTCGCACGCGACGGCGCTCGTCCTCGCGGGAGGGTGGGCTCCCGATCGACTCCGGTCCACCCTCGATGTGACCGCGATCCCACCGATCGTTCGGGCTCGCGGGGCGGGAGTGCGCGGGCACCGTTCCCAGGCGGCCCGCCTCCGGCTGGTGGACGGGATGCCGGTGGTCGAGCCGGCGGTCGCGTGGTGCCAGGCGGCATCCCTTCTCAGCGACCGTGAGCTCGTCGTCGCGGCGGATGCGCTGCTCCGTCGCCACCACCCTGTGCTCACTGTCGATGCGCTGGAGGCCGCGGTCGCCGAGCGGGACGGGTCGCGCGGCGTGCGGCGATTGCGACGTGCGCTCGAGCTCACGGAGCCGCAAACCGATTCCGTCGCGGAGACGTTCCTTCGGCTGGACGCGCGGGAGGCCGGGCTTCCGCCGTTCGAGGTGAATGCCGAGATCCGGGATGCGCACGGTCGGTTCCTCGCCTACGGCGATCTGGTCCACGCGCCGACGAAGGTGCTGCTCGAATACGACGGGCAGCAGCATCGCCTCGACGACCGTCAGTTCGCGCGCGACGTGGATCGGTTGGACGACCTCGCCGCGGCGGGGTGGCGGGTCATCCGGGTGAACCGTTCGCATCGCGGCGCCGCCCGCCGGTGGGCACTCGAGCGCACCCGCGCCGCCCTCCTCGAGCGGGGATGGCGCCCCGAGGCGTCGCAGATGGTCGCTGCGCGCCGGTGAAAGTGACCATCTGCGACGTCTCGGCGACGGAGGCGGGATGCCGGGGGTCAGGCGGGGTCGATGCGGAGGGTGCCGGGGCCCTCGCCGACGGTCAGGTCGTCGACCAGTCGCAGCGAGCGGGCCAGCTCATCGACCGCAGGGAGGACGACGCCGAAGCGCTCGCGGTCGGCGATGACGGCGGTCAGGGTCACCAGGTGGGTGCCGGTGTCCCACGTGTACGACGCGAAGGGGGTCTGACGCGGGTTCGGCGGCAGCGGCATCTCGAGCTTCTCGCCGACACCCAGGGGCGAGCCGGTGAACGTGACGGTGTCGTCGTACTCGATCGGCATGCTCGCCCGCATCGTGCGCAGCTGGGGCGTGAGCTCCTGCACCTGGGCCATCGCGACGAGCAGCTCGGGATCGTCCCTCCACACCCACGCGAGCAGCCGCCCGTCGGCGCGGCGCATGAGGGCGGGGATCGCCTGGCTCATCGCCCACGCCGCCACCTTGCTACCGGGCTGCTCGCGGCCGAACGCGGCGTTCGCCTGGGCGAGCAGCATCCCGATCGCCTTCTTGCGGGCGCGTCGTCCACGGAACCCGAAGGATCCCGTGATCGGGACCCATCGCGCGGGGTCCGCCTGGGCAGAGATTCGCGTCATGCCGACAAGCGTAGGTTGCTACCATCCGCCTATGCTGCGCGTCCCCCACGCTCGCAGCGCCGTCGCAGTGATCGTTGCGATCGCGCTCGCCCTCACCCTTCCCGCCTCGCCCGCGTTCGCCGCCTCCGTCCCTCCCAGGGCCGGCCTCGTGAACTACGTCGGCGCCTCGACGACCTCGCTGACGGTCGACTGGGCCGACATCCCGGGAGCGACGAGCTACTACGTCTACGCCGGCACGAGCCACGCGCAGGTCACGCGGCCCGAGCACCCCGTCAACCAGAAGACCACGACCTCCAAGGCGACGGTCACGGGGTTGAAGCCCGGGGTCGCCTACTTCATCCAGGTGCGCGGGGTGTCGTCGGCCGGCATGGGTCCGCGCTCGTCGCCGGTCGCGCACGAGACGATCACGGCGCAGGCGACCCTGCCGGCGTCGTGGCCGAGCTATCACGCGGTGAGCTGGAACGTCTGCTCCAACGTCTGCTCGGGCATCGCCTCGCGCAAGACCGTCATCGACAAGCGCATCGCCGAGCTCGCCCCCGACATCGTCGCCCTGCAGGAGGCGTCGAAGTACACCGCCGCCCCCTCGGGCTACCGGTTCGCCTACAACGGGCAGAACGACATCCTCATCCGCACCGGCCGGTTCGCCCCCGTCGCCGCGAAGTCCGGGGGCGCGACCTCCGGCGCGACGCTCTTCCCCTCGACCTACGCGTCGGCCGGCAAGGGGATGTCGTGGGCCGCCGTGCGGCACAGTTCCGGCGCCTATCTGCTCGTCGCCAACACGCACCTCGTGGTCGGCACCTCCGCATCCGTCGTCCGTCAGCGCGAGTACGAGGCCGGCAAGCTCGCCGACGCGATCTCGGCGACCCTGACCAGGCTGAACAAGACGCATCGGTCGCTCACCGACTGGACGAAGGCGCCGGTGATCGTCCTGGGCGACTTCAACACGCACAAGTCCCGCACCGGCGACAAGACCATGGCGGTGCTCGAGCAGCGCGGCTGGCATGACGCGTACGACCAGGCGCGAGCGCTCAGCCTGCAGCACTACAACACCGCGAACCCGACCATGTCGCTCACCCCGTTCGTCAGCGTCACGTGGGGCGACCACGTCGACAAGGTGCTCGTGCGGCCGTCGCGGTCGGTCGTGTTCCGGTGGGCGAACGCGGGCAAGACGGCGGGCGGAAAGTGGATCGGGCCGCTCGGGTCGGACCACCACCCGCTCTCGGTGCGCCTCGGTTTGCGCTGATCCGGGGGCGGGGCGCGCCGGGCTCCCAGCGGAGGAGTTCCCGGCCCCCGGCTAGAATCGAGGCCCGGCGCCCCCGCATCCCTGCGCCCCACCGGTGGGACCCACCACTCCCGCCATCGACGCACAGATTGGCCCGTACCCCGTGACCATGACGCCCCCGGACCATCCCGCTTCTGAACGCGGACCCCTCACCATCGTGATCGCGGCCGACACGTTCGCGCCCGACGTGAACGGTGGCGCACGCTTCACCGAACGCCTCGCCGCCGGGCTCGCCGAGCGCGGCCACCACGTGCACGTCGCGACGCCGAGCGTCGGGCACCGCAACCACGGCGTGTTCACCGAGGAGATCGAGGGGCAGAAGCTCACCGTCCACCGCCTGCCCGGCTGGCGGTACCGGCCCCACGACTGGCTGCGTTTCGTGCTGCCGTGGAGGGGCAAGCACTACGCGCGGCAGATCCTCGACACGGTGGACGTCGACGTCGTCCACAGCCAGTCGCACATCGTCATCGGTCGTGCGCTGACACGCATCGCGAACCAGCGCGGCATCCCGGTCGTGGCGACGAACCACATCATGGCCGACAACATCCTCGACTTCACGCTGCTGCCGAAGTTCCTCTACGACATCTTCCTCAAGATCGCGTGGGCGGATGCGGAGCGCACCTTCAAGATGTCGCGCGCCGTGACGACCCCCACGCGCAAGGCCGCGGAGTTCCTCGAGAGCACGATCGACATCCAGGGTGTCATCCCGATCAGCTGCGGCATCCGCAAGAGCAACTACACCCCGAACCTCGCGCCGCGTGAGAAGCGCCGGCGCGTCCTGTTCGTCGGACGCCTCACGACCGAGAAGCACGTCGAGGTCACCCTCGAGGCGATCGCGAAGCTGCCCGACCTCGACATCGAGTTCGAGATCGTCGGGGGCGGCGACCAGCGCAAGAACCTCGGACAGGTCACGCAGCGCCTCGGGCTCGAGGACCGGGTCACGTTCCGCGGACGGGTGTCGGAGGACGAGCTGCGGGCGGCCTACACGCGGGCGGACGTCTTCGTCATCGCCTCGGTCGCCGAGCTGCAGTCGATCGCGACGATGGAAGCCATGGCCTCGGGCCTGCCCGTCATCGCCGCGAACGCCGTCGCGCTGCCGCACCTCGTCCACGACGGCGAGAACGGCTACCTCTTCGAGCCCGGGAACGTCGACGAGCTCGCCGAGAAGATCCGCACCGTGCTCACCGCCGACCAGGCCGAGTACTCGCGCATGCAGCACGCGTCGCTCGACGGCGTCGACATCCACGACATCGAGCGCACCCTCGACACGTTCGAGAAGCTCTACCGCGGCGAACCGCTCGACGTCTGACATGCGTCTGTTCTTCGACGCGCGCTACATCCGCACGGACTTCCACGACGGCATCAGTCGCTACTCGGCCGAGCTCGCGCAGGCGGTGGCGGATGCCGCATCCGCCCACCGCACCGAGGTCACCTTCCTCATCCACGACGAACGGCAGCGGGCGTTCCTGCCGAAGGGTGCGATCACCCTCACGATCCACTCGCCGACGTCGGCCAAGGAACCGTTCGCGTCGCTGCTGCTGAACCGGCACCGACCCGACGTGCTGTTCTCGCCGATGCAGACGATCGGGTCGGCGGGGCGGCGGTTCCGCCTGATCCTCACGCTGCACGACACGATCTACTACCGGCACCGCACGCCCCCGCGGGCGCTGCCCTGGTACGTGCGGCTGGGTTGGCGGCTGTTCCACCTGTCGTACTGGCCGCAGCGCTGGACGCTCGACGCGGCCGACCTCGTCGCGACGGTGAGCGAGACGAGCGCGCGCCAGTTCGCCCGCGTGCGGCTGACGAAGCGGCCGGTCGTCGTGATCCCGAACGCCCCGCAGCGTCTCGCCGCCCTCCTGCCCGAGGGGACGACCGTGGGCGCGGGTCCGGTGCGGAACCTCGTCTACATGGGCTCGTTCATGCCCTACAAGAACGTCGAGACGCTGGTGACGGCCATGCGGCAGCTGCCCGACCACACGCTGCACCTGCTCTCGCGCATCACCCCGGAACGTCGCGCCGAGCTGACCGCCCTCGCCGGCGGAGCCTCGGTCGTGTTCCACGACGGGGTGACGGATGCCGCCTACGCGGCGCTCCTCGCCGACGACGCCGCCCTCGTCACGACGAGCCTCGACGAGGGGTACGGGCTGCCGGTGGCCGAGGCGCTGGAGCTCGGCGTGCCCGCCGTCGTGACCGACATGGAGATCTTCCGCGAGGTCGCCGGCGACGGCGCCCTGTACGTCGACCCGCTCGACCCCGAAGCCGTCGTGAGCGCCGTGCGCTCACTCGACGAGCCCGGCGTGCGCGAGCGGCTCATCGAGGCGGGGACCGCCCACATCCGGACGTTCGACTGGGGTCGGTCGGCGCACATCCTGCTCGCGGCCGCGCGCGACCTCGTCACGCGCTGATCAGATCGGGCCGCCGGCGTTGTGGCGACCGTCGACGTAGACTGCGGTCCCCTTCGCGAGGCGCGCCTGCGACTCGGCTTCCCGCCGCGCGGCCGCGCCCGGTCCCTCGGCGTCGACGACAGCGCGGTCGCGTCGTGAGCGACGAGCCGCCACGAACAGGCTCGTGGCGATGACGGCGGCGACAGCGACGGCGAATCCGATCTCCATGGTCGGAGCCTAACCGCCCCGGGGTCAGTACAGAGCGGACGCGATGCTGGATGACGCGAAGCTCAGCACGGTGCCGACGATCTGCGCGGCGGCCAGGCCGATCGCGATGCCTCCCAGGAGGCGGCCTGCGACGTGTCGTCGTGCAGCGAGGATGCCGAGGACGAGCGCGACGACCGCGATGAGGCAGGTGAACAGTGCGAACGCGGCGTTGACGACTCCGGCGAGCGTGTAGTTCGACGACGTGTAGAGCGAGATCGAGACCGCTGGCCACAGTCCGCCGAGCAGGATCGGCACGGCGCCGACGATGACGGCGGCGACGGCCGGCCCGCGACCGGGTGTCGCCGGTGCGGTGCGGTAGGGCTGCTGCGGGTACGGCGGCTGCGCCGGCGGCAGGGGGGTGCTCATGGGGGTTCCTCTCGCGAGGCCCCGAGTCTAGGGGAGGCGGGGAGCGCGCGGGCAGGTCGGCTGCCGGCGGTAGCCGTCGGTGGCGACGAGGCGGATCGTGCCGATGACGGCGGCGACGACGACGAGGGACAACAGGATGAGGAGGAGTGCGGCGGTCATGGCAGGAACGCTATGCTTGGCGGCATCCTGCCACGAGTGGCCGTGAAGCCACTGCCCGCAGGAATCCTGCCATCGCGTGACCGGAGGTCGCCCATGATCCGTACCGTCGCCTGCATCGTCCAGTCCGGGTTCGCTCCGTTCGAGTTCGGACTCGCGTGCGAAGCCTTCGGGCTCGACCGCAGCGACGAGGACATCCCGAACTTCGACTTCCGGATCGTGACCCCGGATCCCGGCGCCGTGCCGAGCAACCTCGCATTCTCGATCAACGTCGACGAGGACCTCGCGTTCGCCGACGAGGCCGACCTCGTCGTCGTGACCCCGATCCCCCGCGAGGCGTGGGACGACGTGGACCCTCGCGCGCTCGACGTCGTCCGCCGTGCGGTCGAGCGGGGTGCGTGGGTGCTCACGGTCTGCAGCGGCGCCTTCGTCGTCGCGGCATCCGGCGTGCTCTCGGGGCGCCGCGCGACGACGCACTGGCGATACGCCGAGACCATGGCGCGCATGTACCCCGACATCGAGGTCGACCCGAACGTCCTCTACGTGCAGTCGGACCGCATCATCACGAGCGCGGGAACGGCGGCCGGGCTCGACGCGTGCCTGCACCTGCTGCGGATCGAGCTCGGCGCCGAGGCGGCGAACACGATCGCGCGGCGGATGGTCGTGCCGCCGCAGCGCGACGGCGGGCAGGCGCAGTTCATCGCGACGCCCCTGCCGGTGTCGACGTCGCTGTCGCTCACGCCGGTGACGGACTGGATGCTGGAGAACCTGCGCCGGGACCTGTCGGTCGATCAGCTGGCGGCCAGGGCGCACATGTCGCCGCGGACGTTCGCGCGCCGCTTCAAGGCCGACTACGGCACGACGCCGGCGGCGTGGCTGGGGCGCCAGCGGATCCTGCACGCTCAGCGGCTGCTCGAGCAGACCGACCTGGGGCTCGACGCGATCGCCTACGAGTGCGGGTTCGGCTCGGCGGCGGTGCTGCGGCAGAACTTCTCGCGGGTGCTCGGCACGACGCCGACGGCGTACCGCGCGCGGTTCGCCTGCGCGGACGATCTCGTCGGAGCCGGCGAGATGGCGTCGTGATAAACTTGAGTCACTCAGGCTCAAGTTTGGACCGACCCTTCAGGAGCAGATGATGAACGCACAAGCCGCCCCCGGACAGGACGATCAGGGCAGCGCCCTCGAACAGTTCGGCGTCAACCTCACCGACCGCGCCCGGCAGGGCAAACTCGACCCCGTTATCGGTCGCGACGGCGAGATCCGACGGGTCAGCCAGGTGCTCACGCGCCGCACGAAGAACAACCCCGTGCTCATCGGTGAGCCCGGCGTCGGCAAGACCGCCGTCGTCGAGGGGCTCGCGCAGCGCATCGTCGCGGGCGACGTCGCCGAGTCCCTGAAGGGCAAGGAGCTCATCGCGCTCGACATCTCCGCACTGGTCGCCGGCGCGATGTACCGCGGCCAGTTCGAGGAGCGGCTGAAGAGCGTCCTCAAGGAGATCACCGAGTCCGAGGGGCGGGTCATCACCTTCATCGACGAGCTGCACACGCTGATGGGTGCCGGCGGAGGCGAGGGGTCGGTCGCGGCATCCAACATGCTCAAGCCCATGCTCGCCCGCGGCGAGCTGCGCCTGATCGGGGCGACGACGCTCGACGAGTACCGCGAGTTCATCGAGAAGGATGCCGCGTTGGAGCGCCGCTTCCAGCAGGTGTACGTCGGCGAGCCGAGCGTCGAGGACACGATCGCGATCCTCCGCGGGCTCAAGGAGCGGTACGAGGCGCACCACAAGGTCGCGATCTCGGACGGTGCGCTGGTGGCCGCCGCGGCGCTGTCGAACCGCTACATCCCGGCGCGGCAGCTGCCCGACAAGGCGATCGACCTCATCGACGAGGCCGCGTCGCGCCTGCGCATGGAGATCGACTCGGCGCCGCTGGAGATCGACGAGCTGCGCCGGCACGCCGACCGGCTGAAGCTCGAGGAGCTCGCGCTGAAGAAGGAGAAGGACGACGCCTCGAAGGAGCGCCTCGCGGCGCTCCGCGACCAGCTCGTGAAGGTGCAGCAGGAGCTCGACGACCTGCAGGCGCGGTGGGAGCGCGAGCGCGCGTCGCTGAACGCCGTCGGCGACTACAAGACGCGGCTGGACGCGCTCCGTGTCGAGGCCGAGCGGGCGCAGCGCGAGGGCGATCTCGAGCGGGCGTCGCGGCTGCTCTACGCCGAGATCCCGGCCCTCGAGCGCAAGCTCGCCGAGGCGGAGTTGGCCGAGGGTGCCGTCGGTGACGGAGCCGAGCGGATGGTGGGCGACCGGGTGACCGAAGAGGACATCGCGGAGGTCATCGCGGCGTGGACCGGCATCCCGGTCGGAAAACTGCTGCAGAGCGAGAGCGCTCGACTGGTGCACCTGGAGTCCGAGCTCGGCAAGCGGCTGATCGGGCAGAAGGCGGCCGTGAAGACGGTGTCGGATGCCGTGCGTCGCTCCCGCGCCGGGATCAGCGACCCGAACCGGCCGACCGGCTCGTTCCTGTTCCTCGGGCCGACCGGTGTGGGCAAGACCGAGCTCGCGAAGGCGCTTGCGGAGTTCCTGTTCGACGACGAGCGGGCGATGGTGCGCATCGACATGAGCGAGTACGGCGAGAAGCACGCCGTCGCGCGGCTCGTCGGTGCCCCTCCCGGGTACGTCGGGTACGAGCAGGGCGGTCAACTCACCGAGGCGGTGCGGCGCCGTCCGTACTCCGTGGTGCTGCTCGACGAGGTCGAGAAGGCGCACCCCGAGGTGTTCGACGTGCTGCTGCAGGTACTCGACGACGGACGGTTGACCGACGGCCAGGGGCGGACGGTGGACTTCACGAACACGATCCTCGTGCTGACGAGCAACATCGGGTCGCCGGTGCTCATCGATCCGACGCTGACGGACGAGACGAAGCGCGAGCAGGTGATGACGATGGTGCGGCAGGTGTTCCGCCCCGAGTTCCTGAACCGACTCGACGACGTCGTGATGTTCTCGCCGCTGAGCGAGTCCGATCTCGCGCAGATCGTCGAGCTCGCCGTGGATGCGTTGCAGCGCCGCCTGCGCGATCGTCGACTGACGCTCGCGGTGACGCCGGACGCCCGCGCCTGGCTCGCCGAACGCGGGTACGACCCGCTGTTCGGTGCGCGGCCGCTGCGGCGGCTGATCCAGTCGGAGATCCAGGACCGGCTTGCGATGGCGCTGCTGTCGGGCGGTGTGCACGACGGTGACGTGGTGCGCGTGGACGTCGCGGTCGACGGGTCGCAGCTCGTGCTCACGAGCAGCGGTCCGGCGCAGGCCGAACCGGGCGAGGATGACGTGATCGAGGCGGAGCTGCTCGACGAATGACCTCGCTCGGTGGTGCCGGGGTGACGCTGCGGGAGCCGGCGGTGACGGATGCCGCGGCCCTCGCCGACGCGTACCGCCGGAACCGCGAGCGCCTCGCGCCGTGGGAGCCGGTGCGGGCGGAGTCGTTCTTCACGGAGGCGGGTCAGCGGGCCGAGCTCGAGGCGGTGCTGCGGGACCGCGATGCCGGGGTCGCTGCGCCGTTCGTGCTGGTGGCGGGGGAGCGCATCGTCGGTCGGGTCAACCTGTCGGGCATCGTCCGCGGCGCGTTCCAGAGCGCCAACCTCGGGTACTGGATCGACGGCGGGTTCGCGGGTCGCGGCCTCATGACCGCGGCGGTGGATGCCGTGGCGCGCGCCGCCGCCGAGGAGTGGGGTCTGCATCGGGTGCAGGCCGGCACGCTGCTGCACAACGCGGCGTCGCGGGCGGTGCTGCGGCGGTGCGGCTTCACCGAGATCGGCGTCGCCCCGGGGTACCTGAAGATCGCGGGGCGCTGGCAGGACCATATGCTGTTCCAGCGGATCCTCGAGGGCTGAGGCGTGCCGCGCGCGGCGGGCTGTGGCGGTGGCGGGCTGAGGCGGTGAAGGGCTGAGGCGGCGGCGGGCTGAGGGCTCAGAGCGGCGGCTAACGGGTGAGGGCGCTCCGACGCGCACCCCGTGCGCCGTGTGCCTTCTGCGCGCAACGCACTCCAGGTGGGCGCGAGCTGTCCGGCGTGCGTCCGACCCTTCTGGGGGGATGCGTGCAGCGCGGCGCGCAGGGCGCCCTCTTGTTTCAGAAGGGTGCGGATTCCGCTGGTGCGGTCGGCGGTGGTGGTGGTGCGGCAGGGGTGAACGCGACGGCCGGGGTGGGTGCGTCTTCGCGGTAGGTCCTGCCGAGGGGTGAGGTCCATTCGAGGACTCCACCCTGGAGTTGTCGGACCCTCCACGCGGTGAATTGCTTCATCGAGTGATGCCTCTGGCACAGATGAGCCAGGTTTGAGAGTTCGGTTCGTCCGCCGAGGGCGTGATCGTGCGTGTGATCGACTTCGCAGCGGATGGCGGCGACGCGGCATCCGGGGAACCGGCAGTGCTGGTCACGGGCCTGCAGGAACCTGCGCATCCCCGACGGGACACGGTACGAGTCGGTGGAGACCGTGACCCCGGTGGCCGGGTCGTGGAACAGCCGCTCCCAGATGTGGGTGCCGCCGGCCAGCGTCCGGGCGGTCGCGGGATCGATAGGGGAGCGGCCGGCGAGGTCGATCGGTCCGTCGTCCTCGCCGGTGAGTGTCGCGGCGGGGACGAGGATCTGCACGCGTGCTCGGATCGCGCCGAGCGGGCCTGCGGTGGTGTCTCGGGTGTCGTCGAGGGCCGGTGTTCCCGCGAGGAGCAGGTCGGCGAACACGTCCGCCCGGACCTGATCGGTGGAGCGATTGTCAGTGGCGACGATGGCGCCGGCATCGTCGGTGTCGGTGTCGGTGTCGGTGTCGCCATGCGTCGTGGCGGCGTCCCCGAACGACACACCAGCCCCGCCGTGCGCAGCGGCGCGCTCGTTGCGGGTGTCGAGGATCGCGCGTGCCTGCTGCGTGAGCCGGTCGTGGATCCCTTCGGCGATCACCGTCGGGACGGTTGCGACGACGTCGCTCATCCCGTCTCGCCCCGGCACGATCCGCACGCACCGCCCGGCGGCGGCCTGCTCGTGCCGTTCCGCGAACGAGCGGGGGTGCATCCGGTGGGCGAGGATCTCGAGCTCGCCTCGCACCCGGTTCGGGGTGTCTCGCTCGCATCGGCTGATCGCGACCTGTTCGAACTCGGTCCACATCTCGGCCGGCAAACTCGTCCCGGTCTCGAGGATCGCGATCGCGTGGCCCCGAACGATGCGACCTTGCTCCCATGCCTCGACCGTCGCGGGGAACCCTTCGACCAGGGTTCGTGCTTCACCGATCCGCCGTTGCACGGTCCGGTCGGTCACGCGCATGACCCCGCCGACCTCCGCGGCGATCGACCGCAACGCCATGTCGTGGACCTGCACGCGGGCGTTGCGCTGCGCGATCTGCGCTTCGGCCAACCGCCCCGCCGCGGCCAGTGCACGCAGTTCCTCGATCTGCGCGGCGGCGATCCGCCGGGCCGCGGAATCGACGTCCGCGACAACCCCTGCCAGAGCAGCGAGATAGTCCTCGCCACCGGGGGTTTCCGCCGCATCCGTCATACCTGCACTCTGCCACTGGCCACCGACATCCACCCCGGAAAAACGGGCCCAGAACACACGTTGTGCACACCCCGGGAATGAGAGTCCTCTCATCCTCGCGGCGGCGCGTCCTCCGTGACCGAAGTCAATGCGCCGTGCCCCGCAGCTCGTGCGGTTGGTGGTGGCATCCGCCCGACCGTGGGGGACGATCATCCTCCGAGCCCGCGCCTCGCGCTCCACTGCCGGAGGTCCGCCGTACAGACTCGGCGTGAAAGGATCGAGCATGCGTACCGCGCGGGCCCTGTGGGGCGCCACCCACCCCGGGCCGTCGCTCGTGGTGACCGCGCTCTCGCTGGCCCTCGGCCTCGCCGCCGGGCTCGAGCCGTGGCGCCTCGTCGTCCTCGTCGTCGCGGTGTTCGCGGGGCAGGTGTCGGTCGGCCTGTCGAACGACGCGATAGACCTGTTCCGCGACGCCACGGTGGGCCGCTCCGACAAGCCGCTCGTCCGCGGCGACACCCGCGTGCGCACCGCGTGGATCGCGGCGTTCGCCTCGCTGGGTGTCGCGATCGTGCTCTCCGCCGTCCTCGGCTGGGGGATGCTGCTCGCCCACGTCGTCGCGCTCGTCTCGGCGTGGAGCTACAACGCCGGGCTCAAGGCGACCCCCGCGTCGCTCGCGCCGTTCCTCGTGAGCTTCGGCTTCTTTCCGTCACTCGCCACCTTCTCGGCACCCGACCCGCAGCCCGCCGCGCTCTGGGCGACCTTCGCGGGAGCGGTGCTCGGCGCCGCCGTCCACCTGACGAACGTCCTCCCGGACCTGGACGACGACCGCCGCACCGGGGTGCGCGGACTGCCGCATCGGCTCGGAGCTGCGGCATCCGTCGTCCTCGCCGTCGCCGGTATCGTCCTCGCCGCGGTCGCGGTGCTCGTGGGCAGCCTCGCCGAGGGGGCACCGGCGGCCGCGATGATCCCGTTCGCCGTCGTCGTCGCGATCATCGCGGGTGCGGTGCTGTTGCGGATGCGGCGCCGCGGCCCCGACCGCACGGGATTCCGGCTCGTGATGGCCGCCGCGCTGGTCCTCGCCGTGCAACTCGTGGTGGGCTCGAGCCTGTCCTGACCCCGGGGCGGGCGGTTCCAGGGACGCGACGTGTCGCCGGGAGGTCGATCGGGCGACGGGATGCGTCCCTGGAGCAGTGGATGCGGACGGGTCGCAGCCCCGTCCTGCGCTTCCGGGGACCCAAGATGTCGCGAAGCGGCCGCGCAGGCGGCAGGACGCGTCCCTCGAACCGCGAGCGCCGTCGACCCGCGCCTCGCCCCGACGCTCCAGGGACGCGATGTGTCGCGCGGGGGTCGCGCGGGCGACGACTCGCGTCCCCGGAACCGCGCCGCGGCCGGCCCCTCAGCGGCTCGCGCGGTCGAGGCCCATCGCGTAGGCGTGCGGGACGAGCCCGCCGGTCGCGGCGAGCACCGAACCCAGCACGCGCGAGCGCAGCGCGTGCACAGCGCCGGACACGGGTCGGCCGAGCGCCATGTTGACCGCGGCAAGGCGGCCGGCGACCCGCGCGGAGCGCACACGGTCACGCTCCCACTCCGCGAGGTCGGCCTCGGGGGTCGACCCCGACCGGATCCAGGCGGCGAGCAGGGGAGCGAGGGTCGCGGCATCCAACAGTCCGAGGTTCATGCCCTGGCCGCCGATCGGACTGACCTCGTGCGCCGCGTCGCCGATCACGAACACGCGGTACCGACGCATCCCGGGCGCGAGCACCCGCCGCACCCCGAACTCCGTCGCCTCGGTCACCGCCTCGGCAGCCTCCGCCTCGCCCCGCTCGCGCATAGCACGGCGCAACCGATCCGCCCGCGACGCGGCACTCCCGCCGGCGTCCCACGCGGCACTCCCGCCGGCGTCCCACGCGACGAACCGACGCCGCCCGCCGGGCAGCGGGAACGACTCGAGCACGCCGCCAGGCGCTAGGTGCACTACGGCGGTCTCGGCGTCGGCGCGGGGCGGCACGGCGGCATCCGTCATCAGATACCGATCGGCGTATGCCGTCCGCCGCAGCGCTCTCGGACGGTAGACGAGGTCGCGCGCACCGACCCCGCCCGCGACCACCACGATCGGCGCGACCCGGTCCCCGCGGTCGGTCTCGACCCGCGCCCGCGCGCCGTCGGGCGCGACCCGCGTCACCGTCGTG
>NZ_JAMXSA010000041.1:0-27498 GCF_024124465.1 Microbacterium sp. CnD16-F | reverse complement strand
TTCGTCGCGCTCGGCCGACACCCCGCCACCCGCCCTCGCCGTCGCGGGAGCCGACCCCGCCCGCGCGCCGGCGGTCGATCTCGTCGACGCCGAGTGGGCGTCGCGGGTGGCGGCGGCCACCGGCATCCCCCGTCGCGCCGTCATTGCGTACGCGGCGGCGGACCTCACCGTCGCGCACGAGCAGCCGTCCTGCGCGATCGGCTGGAACACCCTCGCCGGGATCGGGTGGGTGGAGTCCCGGCACGGGTCGTACGGCGGGTCGCACCTCGACGAGAGCGGCCTGGTGACACCCCGCATCCTGGGGCCGCGGCTGGATGGGGACGGTGTGGCGGCCATCGCCGACACGGACGGCGGGGACCTCGACGGTGACGACCGGTGGGACCGCGCGGTCGGGCCGCTGCAGTTCATCCCCGAGACCTGGCGGCGATGGGGCGCGGACGGAGACGCCGACGGCACCCGCGACCCGAACCACATCGATGACGCCGCCCTGGCGGCTGCGCGTTACTTGTGCCGGTCCGGCCCGATGGCGACCGAGACCGCCTGGCGCGACGCCGTGTTCACCTACAACCCGCTCACCCGTTACATCGACGACGTCGCGACCCGTGCGAACGAGTACGCGCAGATGGCGCCGGCGGGCTGACACGACGAAGGCCGCACACGGGGTGCGGCCTTCGCGATCAGTGGTCGGTGCGCTTCAGCGACCTGCTGGAATCCGCCGAGTCGGGATCGACGCCCGGCTCGACCTTCTCGATGGGCACCGCCGCATCGTCCTCGACCGCCTGCTTGACCGCACCCATCGGGTCCTCGTCCGGGAGTGCACCTCCGGGAATCGGCTTGTCCGACTCGGTGTGCTGCGCGTCGTGGTCCATGACTGCTCCTCTCGTCGAGGTGCCGACGTTACGGAGACGCCGGGCCGCAGGGCAGGGGCTTGCACAGGTGAGGCCCCGGCGATAAGCCCGATCGCCGGGGCCGTTGTAAGCGCGGGAGAAAAAATCGGTGACCCGAACACCTCTCGTCTCGACCGTCCGCCTACGTACCTTGCACCGTCAACGCTAGGCGAGCGCACGTGACGTGCCGGGGGCATTGACGCCGCATCCCGGCGTCTGCTACTCACCCCGGCTAACCCTCGGTCCCGGCGGTGTCAAGCCCCTCGGTGCGCGCCCTGCGCGGAGCGATGGTGAGACCCGCGAGGCGGTCAACTCGCGGCAGATCGACGACGACCTGCGAACACGCTACATCCGGAGGTGCGACCGTGAGTGAGGATTCCTGCGGGCGATTGATCCTCGAGCCGCTGTCCGCGTCGGCATGGCGGCTCTGCGACGCGACGGCGGCGGCGTCCGACGCCGCCCATCTGATCGCGTACGTCGAGGCCGCCGACGATGGCGGGTACGACGTCACCTGGGTCTTCTGCGGTCGTGGGACGGGGTGGTACCCCACCGTGGACGAGCTGCTGCGCGGGGCGATCCGTTACCTCGCGGCAGCCGCGCCCCGCCGCGCCAAGCCGAAGCCGATCGCGCACCGTCCGCCGCTGGCGGCCCTGTAAGGGCTAATCGCCTCATCGCCGACTGTCAAGATCGTGACTCCGTGGGCGATCCGGCGCATGCTGGGTCTCCGATGTCCGTCCGAGGCCGAGGAGAACGATGAACCGCATCGACATCTCGTACGGCGGCCAGTGGTACAGCATCGGCAATCGCACCCTCGACGAGGTCCATCAGGAGATCCAGGAGGGGGTGGCCGCAGGGCAGCATTGGCTCGCCGTCAACGACGGGGAGGGCAGCCCCCGCCCCGCCTACCTCTTCATCACCCCGGGTGTCCCGATCGCCGTCATTCCCGTACCGGAGCCGCAGGATCCGCCCACCGACGGCCAGGCGCCGGCGTTCGACGACCCCGACCCCGACGGTTTGCCGCCGTTCTGGCGCGGCCCCCGCATCCATCCGGATCGGCAGCGGTCCGTCTGAGTTCTATCCCGGTACCCGTGGCGGTCAAGGGGATGACACCTGCGCCGCCCGGCGCGCAGACTGTCCTGCATGAGCGACGCCATCGATCCCCGTGAAGGGGTCCAGTCCAGCCCCTCGATGTCACAGAACCCCGCGGATGCCGCGCAGAGGATCGACGGCATCATCGTCCAGTGCCAGGCCGACCTCGCCGGCCAGGAGGGCGCGGACGTGCGCCTGCTGCTGGAGCGCCGACTGCAGGATGCCGGTTTGACGCTCTCCGACGAGGAGATGACCGCCGCTCTGGCGCGCCTGGGCGCGTGAGCCCGGCTATCACCGGGGCCGCCGGCGGCGCAACCCGATGTCGTCTGCGACGACGCCGACGTAGCGTGACACACGACCCCGTTCCGAGAAAAAAGGATGTGTCATGACGACAACCCAGACGAAGTCCGCGACCTCGGCGACCCGCAACAAGCGTCGCCCCGCCAAGTCGGGTGCGCAGCTGACGGAGGAGCAGAACGCGGAGCGCGGCTTCACCGCGTCGCAGAAGCTCAGTGACAACCTGCAGGCGGTCCTCGTCGACCTCCTGGAGCTGTCGATCCAGGGTAAGCAGGCGCACTGGAACGTGGTCGGCAAGAACTTCCGCGACACGCACCTGCAGCTCGACGAGATCATCGACGCCGCCCGGGAGTTCAGCGACACCGTGGCCGAGCGCATGCGCGCCCTGCACGCCGTCCCCGACGGCCGCAGCGACACCGTCGCCGAGACCACGACGCTGCCCGAGTTCCCCCACGGCGAGGTGTTGACCTCGGACGTCATCGACCTCGTGACCGAGCGCCTCGAGGCGACCATCTCGACGTGCCGCGACGTGCACGACGAGGTCGACGAGGAGGACCCGACGAGCGCCGACATCCTGCACGGCATCCTCGAGAGCCTCGAGCAGTTCGCCTGGATGATCAGTGCGGAGAACCGCACTCCTCGGTGATCCTTCGACGAGAGCTTCCGCCGACGGCTGCGTCACTCCGTGACGTGGCCGTCGCGGTCGTCGTGGAACATCTCCGGCATGAGTTGGATGCCGCCGGAGGAGTTGGCGGATGCCGCCAGTTCCTCGATCCACTCGCGGCTGAGCGCGGGCGGCTCGGGCTCGTCGAACACGAAACGCAGGGGGATGGCGGGGTGCAGCCAGATGGTGGTGCGTCCCTGCGGCGAATCCTCGGGGTGCTGCCACGAGACGGTGAAGCTCTCGGAACGCCGGAGCTTGGTCGCGATCACGATCTTCAGGTGAGCGAGCGCGCGATCCGCGATCCGGATGGGGATCGCCGAGCTGCCGTAGTAGATCACACCCATGGGGCCACCATAATGGGAGATGTCCGTCGCGACTCCGCGATGACACGACGAGGGGGCCGCAGTGGGCAAGTTCATCTATGAGGATTCCATCAAGGTGGACTTCGAAGACCGCACCCTGGCTCACTTGCAGCAGGTCATCGGCAACAAGCTGCGCCGCGGCGAGTCCTTCCACTTCACGTGGCGCGACGACAGGAGCATCGGCGAGGGCCGCACGTCCGTCTGGCTCCACCCGCACGCGTCGCTCGTCTTCAAGTACTACGGCAGCCGTCAGTCGCGCATCAATCGCGCGTGGTCCGAGGCCCTGATGTACGCCGCCAACTCGCCGGCCGGTCTGCACCTGGTCCCCGAGCCCGCCGATCCCGGTGAGGCGGAGAGCTCTGCCTGATCTCGTCGAACGCATCGCCGACGCGGCAGGCCGCGTCGGGGTGGTCTGCGCGGTCGCCGAATCCCTCACGAGTGGGCGTCTGGCGGCCGAGGTCGGGCGCGGCTCGTCCGCCCAGGACTGGTTCGCGGGCGGGGTCGTCGCGTATCAGGTGCGCGTCAAGGAGGAGGTCCTGGGCCTCGGACCCGGAACCGATCCCTGCTCGCCCGAGTGCGCAGAGCAGCTCGCACGCGGGGTCCGTGCCCTGCTGGGCGCGGATGTCGCCGTGTCGACGACGGGCGTCGGCGGACCGGACGCCCAGGACGGGCACGCTCCGGGCACCGTCTACCTCGGCTGGGCGACGGCGGATGCCGCCGGCCACGAGCTCGTGCGGTTCGACGGGGATCCCGCCGAGGTGATCGACCGGGCGGTCGGGGCTGCGCTGGCCCTGCTGCTGCAGACCGTCGAGGCGACGCGCGCGGACGGGTGACGGGCGCGGCATCCGTGGCGTCCGCACAAGAAGCCGCCCCGCGCCGTGGGGGGTCGGCGAGCGGGGCGGCAGGGGGGGCCTGTGGGGTCACACCAGCAGGGGCGGACTCCCGAAGCGTTCGGTGAAGTCGGCAGCGAGGGCGTCCTCGAAGGCGTCCGCCTCGTCGATCAAGTCGGGGTGACTCATGCGGCGGCCACCGGGCGACGAGTCTCAGGACGGGCGGCGGTGATCTCGGGGATGTCGAGATCGGCATCGAGGACGAGTCCTCCGTTGGAGGTGGCCTGGTCGGCCATTTCACGCAGCGTCGCGGGGTTCAGGGGGATCGCCGCGGCCTGGTCGTAGACGAAGCGCAGCGGGATCGCGGGCTGGAACCAGAGGGTCGTGCGGCCCTCGCCCTCCTCTCCGGTGCCCTTCCACGAGACGACGAAGCTCTCGCTGCGCCGCAGCTTGGTCGTCGCCACGGCGGCGAGGTGAGCGAGGATGCGGTCCGGCATGACGATGGGGGAATCGACGTTCCCGTAGTAGAGGCTTCCCATGACGTTCTCCTGGTGTGGGTCGTGGTGAGGGGGTCAGTGGTGGGCCGGCCGGGCCGTAGACCGGTGGGGCCGCTGTCGTGAGAGCGAATCGAGGATGAGCGCCCTCCAGCCCGTCCGCTGCTCGGGGATGAGAGCGACCCCGAGTGCCGTGAAGGGCGCCGGGATGGGGTGTGAGGGTGTGGGTGTCATCGTTCCGTTCCTGAATTACTAGCTAAACAATACATCTAGTAGATTTCACATCTCTTGTCTATCATTGATTCCGAGAAGGACAAAAACTGTCACAGATTCGGACATGTAAGGTGGTGAAGTCGATGGAGGTGCTCGACTCGTACGGCTCCGTGGACGTCAGCGACAGCGTCGCGACGTGGCACGAGGTCGAGGCGGGCTTCTGGGTCGGCAACACCCACGGCGCGTTCCTCGGAACCGTCGAACAGAACCCCGCGGGATGGATCGCCCGAGATCACACCGGCGGGTTCGTGGGGAAGTATCCGGACGCGGCTGAGGCTCGGGCGGCGATCGGATGATGTTGGACACCCGTCACGAGCCGAGGAGTTGACATGCCTCAGTCCATCGTGCGACACGAGCACACGCACCTCTACGCCGCGCAGCCCAAGACCGACGCGGGGCGCGAGCTGAGCAGCGCCATCCTCGAGCTCCGTCATGCCGAGCAGGTCCAGGCGGACCGTTCCCAGCGCATCTCCGGCCTCGGCGGCATCGACCTCGCCGCCCTCCGCTATCTCGTGCAGGCGCGGCGTGAGGAGCGGGAGGTCAGCCCGAAGGACCTCATCGTGATGCTCGGGACCTCCAGTGCCACCGTCACCAACGTGATCGAGCGACTCGTGAGCAAGGGCTACGTCATCCGGGAGCAGCACCCTTCGGACCGGCGTGCCCACTATCTCGTGCCGACGGAGACCGCAGCCGATCTCGTCGACGAGGTCTACGGCGCCCACCACGGCGCCGTCGTCTCGGTCATCGACAGTCTCGACGAGCAGGCCGCGACCGTCACGGCCGACACCATCCGCCGCATCGCCGCAGCGCTCGACGATCTCGCCCGTCGCGGCTGACCACGACCCTCGAGGGGGTCGCGGCTCTTCTCAGATGACGGTGTCCGGCCCCAACCGGTGCCACGTGCGGTTGTGGTAGACGAGCGGCGACGTCGAGTCGCGCGCGATGTTCGCCTGCAGGGCGTGCGCGGCGATGACCGTCGAACCGCCGGCATCCATCCGGTCGATCACGGCGCACCGCACCCAGGCCCGCACACCGTGATAGACCGCTTCACCGGTGACCAGGCGCGACCACGGCAGCTCCGCGAAGCGGTCGATTCCGCTCGTCGCGCCGATCTCGGCGAGGCGCAGGTCGTCGGCGTCCAGCAGGTGGACGACGAGCGTCTCGGCCGCGGCGAGCACGGGCGCCGCCGACGACTGCGACGACACCGAGAAGATCAGGAGCGGGGGATCGGCGCTCACCGACGACACGGACGTCGCCGTGAGCGCGACGGGGCCGTTCCCGGCATCCGCGGTGATCACGGCGACACCGCCCGGGTGCCCCCGGAAGACGGCCTTGAACTCCTCGGGCGAGAGCGACTCGCCGAGCCCGGACGCGGCGAGTCCGTGATCGTCCGAAGCGGCGTGTGCGGGAGAAGTCATACCTCGAACCTACGATCACGCGGACGGGGGGAGGGTCATGTGTCCGAACCTTTCGTCCTGTTGCGCCGGATGACGACGAGAGCGGACGGACACGGATGCCGGGTGTCCGGTACCATGGCCGGGTGCTGACCCTTCGCTGTTGTCGTCGCTGACCGCCGGTTACCCGGCGACTCCCGCGACCCCATCAGCTTCCGCGCCTCTGTGAGCGCGGCATCCCGTCAGGAAGAACCCGTGCGTTACGCCAGCTCCATCGCCGACCTCGTCGGCAACACCCCTCTCGTCCGTCTGAACTCCGTCACCGAGGGCCTCGCCGCCACGGTCCTCGCCAAGGTGGAGTACTTCAACCCGGGCAGCTCGGCGAAGGACCGCATCGCGCGGAACATCATCGACGCCGCCGAGCGCGACGGGCACCTGAAGCCCGGGGGCACGATCGTCGAGCCCACGAGCGGCAACACCGGTGTGGGGCTCGCACTCGTCGCGCTGCAGCGCGGGTACCGCATGGTCTTCGTCGTGCCCGACAAGTTCGCCGGCGAGAAGGTCGCGGTGCTGAAGGCGTACGGGGCCGAGATCGTCATGACGCCCACGAGCGTCCCGCCCGAGCATCCGGACTCCTACTACAGCGTGTCGGACCGGCTCGCCGCCGAGATCCCCGGCGCCTTCAAACCCAACCAGTTCGCGAACCTCAACGGTCCTCGCGGCCATTACGAGACCACGGGCCCCGAGATCTGGCGCGACACCGACGGTCGCGTCACGCACTTCGTGGCGGGCGTGGGCACCGGCGGCACCATCAGCGGGACGGGGCGGTTCCTCAAGGAGACGAGCTCGGGAGCGGTCACCGTGGTCGGCGCCGACCCGGAGGGCTCGATCTACTCCGGCGGCGACATCCACGGCTACCTCGTCGAAGGGGTCGGCGAGGACTTCATGCCCGCGACCTTCGACCCGACCGTCGTCGACCGCTACGAGAGGGTGGGCGACGCCGAGTCGTTCGCGATGACCCGGCGCCTCGCCCGCGAGGAGGGGCTGCTCGTCGGCGGCTCGTCGGGGATGGCGGTCGTCGCCGCGCTGCGTGTCGCCCGTGATCTGCCGGCGGATGCCGTCATGGTCGTCCTCCTTCCCGACCACGGTCGCGGCTACCTCAGCAAGATCTACGACGACGGTTGGATGACCGACCACGGCTTCACCGTCGACACCGAAACCGAGACCACCACCGGGAGCCTCGCATGAGTGCACAGTCCTCCGCTCGCGGCTTCGCGAGCCTCGCCGTCCACGCAGGTCAGAAGCCCGACGAGGCGACGGGTGCCGTCATCCCGCCCGTCCACTTCTCGACGACGTACGCGCAGGACGGCATCGGCGGCCTCCGCGGCGGCTACGAGTACGGCCGCAGCGGCAACCCGACCCGTACCGCCCTGCAGACCCAGCTCGCCGCGATCGAGGGAGGCGCGCACGCGCTGTCGTTCGCCTCGGGGCTCGCCGCCGAGGACGCGCTGCTGCGCGCCGTGCTGCGCCCCGGCGACGAGGTGCTGCTGGGCAACGACGTCTACGGCGGCACGTTCCGGCTCATCTCCCGCGTCCTCGGCGACTGGGGCGTGAAGCTGCGCGTCGTCGACATGAGCGACCCCGAGAAGGTCCGGGCCGCCGTCACCGAGCGGGCGCCCCGCATCCTCTGGGTCGAGACGCCCTCGAACCCGCTGCTGCGCATCACCGACATCGCCGGCCTCGCCGAGATCGGCCACGGCGTCGGCGCGCTCGTCGTCGTCGACAACACCTTCGCGACCCCCGCGCTGCAGCGCCCGCTGTCGTTCGGCGCCGACGTCGTGGTCCACTCGACGACGAAGTACCTCGGCGGTCACTCCGACGTCGTGGGCGGTGCGCTCGTGCTGAACGACGACGAGCTCGCCGAGAAGATCGGCTTCCTGCAGTTCGCCGTCGGCGCCGTGTCGGGGCCCCTCGACGCGTGGCTGACGACGCGCGGCATCAAGACGCTCGCCGTGCGGATGCGTCAGCACAGCGAGAACGGGCTCGCCGTGGCATCCTTCCTCGACGGACACGACCGGGTCGCGCGGGTCTACTACCCGGGCCTCGCGTCGCACCCCGGGCACGAGCTCGCATCGCGGCAGATGGCGGGCTTCGGCGGCATCGTCTCGCTGGCGCTCGAGTCGGGCGAGGCGGCGCGCCGGTTCGCCGAGTCGCTGCGGCTGTTCACGCTCGCCGAGTCGCTCGGCGGCGTCGAGTCGCTCGTCAACTACCCCGACGCGATGACCCACGCCTCGGTCCGCGGCACCGAGGCAGCCGTCCCCGTGGAGGTCGTGCGGCTGTCGGTCGGCATCGAGGACGCCGCCGACCTGCTCGCCGACATCGAGCAGGCGCTGCAGGCCTGACGCCGGCGGGGCGCGGGCGCGTGCCCGGTGCAGGAAGAACGATGCGATCGGGCCTCTAGGGGGAAACCTTCGCCTCGCTGAACCTGCATCCGGTCCGCCCGCGGGCGATAGCGTGGCCGGATGACACACGCACGATGGGCCATCCTCGGTGCGGGCGCGATCAGCGGCGACTTCGCGCACGCGCTGCCCGACTCCGACCTCGGCCGGCTGTACGCGGTCGGCGCGCGGGACGTCTCGCGGGCGGAGGAGTTCGCCGCCGCGCACGGCGCCCTCGTGGTGGGGACGTACGACGACATCCTCGACCGCGACGACATCGACGCCGTCTACGTCGGCACGGTGCACACGACGCACACGGACCTCGTGCAGCAGGCGCTGGCCGCGGGCAAGGCCGTGCTGTGCGAGAAGCCGCTCGGCGTCGATCCTGCCGAGACGGATGCCGCGATCGCGGCCGCTCGCGCTGCCGGACTGCCCCTCGTCGAGGCCTTCAAGTACCGCTTCGGGCCGTTCGCCGACCGCCTCCGCGAGCTGGTGGGCGGGCGAGCCCTCGGCGACCTGGTCGAGATCGAGTCCTCGCTCGGCTTCGCCGCCGGCAGCCGCACCGGACGCCTGTTCGACCCGGCGACGGCGGGTGGCGCGATCCTCGACGTCGGGTGCTACCCGTTGTCGCTCGTCGTCGGCGTCGCGGCGTGGGCGGGGCACGACCTCGACGGACTCGAGGTGCAGGCGGTGGCCGGCACGATCGGTGAGACCGGCGTCGACGAGAGTGCGGCGGCATCCGTCGATCTCGGTGGTGCGTCGGCGAACATCCGCACCGCGATCGTGCACGACCTGCCGCGCCTCACCCGCGTCGTCGGGCGCGAGGCGAGCCTGGAGATCCCGAACGTGTGGGGGAGCCGGACCGACAGCACCGCGGCGGCGACGCTGATCCGCACGGACGGCACCCGTGAGGAGATCGAGGTGCCGACCGTGCAGCCGATGGCGGCGGAAGCGGATGCCACGATCCGCGCCCTCCGCGAGGGGCGGACCGGGGCGCCCGAGATCCCGTGGGCCGAGACCCGCACGATCGCGCGGCTGCTCGCAGAGTGGCGCGGCGGCATCGCCTGAGCGTCAGCGGGTCCGCCACCACCGGCGACGGCGCGTTTTCTCGGGCTCGACCGGGGGAGCGGATGCCGCGGCCCGCGCCGCGCGCCGGGCGCGCCACGCGGCGACCTCCGCGTCGGGGTCGCGTGTCGGGGTGACGACGGGCGGTCCGCCGAGCAGTTGACGGCGCGCCTCGATCACGCGGCGGGAGAAGTCCGCGGTGTACTCGCGGACGTCCTCCTCCCGGTGGAAGACGTCGACGCGCTGCTCGAACTCGGCGTGCTCGATGCGCAACCGCAGGGCGGGCGGTCCGAGCCCGGACAGCTGCTCCGTCTGGATCTTGCGCTTGATCCACCAGTCGGGGTCGTGCGACCCGCCGAGCCCGTCGAGGGGCTTGCCCGCGCCGGGCAGGTCGTCGAAGTCGCCGCGGCGGATCGCCTGCTGGACGGCGGTCTCGACGTACATCGCGCGTTCGGTGCCGGTCGGTGTGCCCGTGTGGCGCTCGGGTTCGGTGGGCCGCTCGTCGCCGTGCTCTCGCGCGGCCTGCTCCACGCGGTATCGCGCGGCCCTCACTCGGGGGTCGTCGTCCGCGCCGCGGTCCTCGGCCATTCCTCCAGCGTACGGCGCGGCGTTCTTGCGGCGGCGTTGCCGAGTATGCATATACTCAGAAAACACATACCCGGTATGCAGCGAGGAGTCCCGATGTCGGTACGTTCGAGCCTGTTGGCGATCCTGGACCAGGGTCCCTGCTACGGCTACCAGCTGCGGGCGGAGTTCGACCGCCGCACCGGGTCGACCTGGCCCCTCAACGTGGGTCAGATCTACAACACCCTCGACCGCCTCGAGCGCGACGGCCTGGTCGAGAAGGGTGACGTCGACGAGCAGGGTCACGTGTACTGGCAGATCACGGATGCCGGATCCGCCGAGGTCCGCGCGTGGCTCGACGCTCCCGTGGAGCGCTCGCAGGGCACCCGTGACGAGCTGGCGATCAAGCTCGCCGTCGCCGCCACCCTGCCGGGGGTCGACCTGGCCGCCGTGATCCAGCGGCAGCGCTCCGCGTCGCTGCGGCAGCTGCAGGAACTGAACCGCGCCAAGTATGCGGGCGCGAACCCCGACGGTCCCGAGGAACTCGCGTGGTCGCTCGTGGTCGATTCGATGATCTTCTCCGCCGAGGCCGAGGTGCGATGGCTCGACCACACCGAGCAGCGGCTCGCGCGGCATCCTCATCACACGATGGGGTTGGAGCTGTCCACCGAGACCCCCAAGCGGGGGAGGCCTGCCAGATCCGAGGCGGGCAACGCCGAGGCGGTCGTGCGGTGAGCGCCGCCGTCCTGCAGCTGGTGGGGGTCACGCAGCAGTACGGCGAGGGCGAGACGAGCGTCTCGGCACTGTCGGGCGTCGATCTGACGGTCGACAAGGGGGAGCTCGTCGCGATCATGGGAGCGTCCGGTTCGGGCAAATCCACGCTCCTGTCGATCGCGGGCGGGTTGCAGAAGCCCACCAGCGGCGAAGTCGTCGTCGAGGGGACGTACCTCTCGACGGCGACACGTCGCGATCTCGCGCAGCTCCGGCGGCGCTCCCTGGGATTCGTCTTCCAGGACTTCAATCTCATCCCGACCCTCACGGCCGTCGAGAACGTGACGCTGCCGCTCGAGCTCGACGGCTTCCGAGCCCGGGTGGCGCGCCGTGCGGGTCGGGATGCGCTCGCCTCGGTCGGTCTCGAGGACAAGCTCGATTCCTATCCCGACGACCTGTCGGGAGGGCAGCAGCAGCGCGTCGCGATCGCCCGTGCGGTCGTCGGCGGCCGCCGGCTGATCCTCGCCGACGAGCCGACCGGTGCGCTCGACTCGATCACGGGGGAGGCGGTCATGAAAATGATCCGCAGCCGCGTCGACCAGGGGGCCGCCGGCATCCTCGTCACCCATGAACCACGGCACGCGGCGTGGGCGGACCGCATCGTGTTCCTGCGCGACGGCCGCATCGTCGACCAGTCGCAGCGTCGCGGCGCCGACGCGCTCCTGTCGGACGCGCGATGACCGCCGTGCAGGACCGGCCCCGAGCGGATGCCGGCACCCGCCGTCGCGTCGAGCGCCCGAAGCCTTCGCGCACGGCGCGGGTGCGCGTCGCCGTGCGCATCGCGCGGCGCCAGGTGCGCCGCGCGTGGGTGTCGTCGCTGCTCATCATGACGCTCATCGCGCTACCGATCGCGGGGATGGCGGGGGTCGCGGTATACGTCGCGAGCATGATCGCGACACCGGCGGAGCGCGTGGCGGTGCAACTCGGAGAGATGCAGGGCTGGGTGGAGCCGATCGGCGTCCCCGATGCGGGGTTCTGGCAGGCGCCGGACGAGCCGTACTCGTACGGGTACGGGACAGGGCCGGAGTGGACCTCCGAGGCAGAGGGGGAACCGTTATCGGACCCCACCTCCGCGCTGCCCGCGGGGACCGAGACGATCGAGGTGTCGCAGGGACGCGAGCGCGTCCAGACGAGCGCGGGGATCGCGGCGATCCGGGCCTGGGCGGGCGACATCGGGGATCCTCGGTTCACGGGTCGTTTCGACATGGTCTCGGGGAACGCGCCGAACGGCGACGGCGAGGTCATGGTGACCACCGCGACACTCGATCGTGTGGGGGCGCGGGTGGGCGGAGAGCTGCGCCTGGTCGACTCGGATGACGTCCTTCGGATCGTCGGCACCTTCGATGCCGCGGAGCTCGCCGATACCGAGAGCGCTGTCGCCTTCCCGGACGCGGACCGCTTCGAGGGGGCGACCTGGTACCTGCCCGAGACCTCCCTGTCGTGGACGGAGATCCGGACGTTGAACGAGCAGGGCATCGGGGTCTACTCGCGCGAGGTGGTCCTCGACCCACCGGCGTTCTCTTGGCCGGACGGTTCTCAGGTGTACACCGCGGCGACAGCGGAAGAGCAAGGACTGCTCGCCCTGGCAGCGGGCTTGGGCGCGGGTGGCCTCGCGGCCGCCTACATGGTGGTGATGCTCGCCGGAGCGGCCTTCGCGGTGAGTGCGCGGCGACAGCAGCGTGCGCTCGCTATCGCGGCCAGCGTGGGTGCCGACACGCGGGACGTGCGCAGAATCGTCCTCCTCCAGGGGACGGTGCTCGGTCTCGTCGCCGGCGGCGTGGGGCTCGCCGCCGGCGTCGGATTGGCGGCCGTCGTGATGCGGCTGACGGACAACGGCTCGGCGATGCAGTTCTGGGGCTTCCATGTGCCCTGGGTCATGCTCATCGGCATCCTGCTCTTCTCGACGCTCGTCGGGACGGCGTCCGCATTCGTGCCCGCCCGGTCCGTCGGGCGATCGGACACGATCAGCGCGCTTCGCGGAGCACGTCGTCCCCAGCGGGTGAACGCTGCGCGGCCGCTGTGGGGATCGCTGCTGATCCTCGTCGGCGTTGTCGTCACGATCCTCTGCGGCGTGGCGGCAGCGGCCGTCGCTGCGGACACGATGCTCCCCTGGGACTCGCCCTTCCGGTGGCTCCCCGTTGTGGGCATCATCGCGGGGCCCGTCCTGGCGCAGGTGGGCATCCTCATCTCCGGTCGGTGGCTGCTCTGGCTGGCTTCACGGCTGCTGTCTCGGTTCGGCATAGCGGCGCGGATGGCGTCGCGAGATGCGGTCGCGAACGGCGCTCGGACGGTGCCGGCGTTCGCGGCCATCGGTGCCACGGTGTTCGTCGGCGTGTTCGCGGTCGGGGTCGGGATGATGTCGGCCGGGACGCAGGTGCGGACGTGGGACTACTCCGCGCCGATCGGGACCGTGACCGCTGACGTGTCGAGCATGGACGGGGACCAGCTCGATCCGACCGTACGGCTCGCCGTGTTCGAGGACGTCCGCGACGCCTTCGAGCAGGCGGGGGCGACGGCGACCGCGCTCGTGCAGCGCCAATTTCAGCTGTACTGGAGCGGCGAGGAGGACATCCCCGGCGACGCTGTGCGGGCGACCGTCATGGTTCCCCAGCGGAACCTGCTCAGCGGGGACGACACCGATCAGGGATGGTCGGGAGTCTTCGGCGATCCGACCAACAACATCGCCGTGATGGACGCGTCGGACGTTCCGACCGTGATGGGGGTCGAACTGAGCGCCGCCGACAAGAGGGCGTTCGAGCAGGGCGCTGCGCTGATCACCGACAGCGACCTGATCACCGATGGACGCATCGACGTCGCCGCGTGGACCGAGCGGGAATGGGCGACGGGCAAGGCGCCGGACAACATCTTCGCTCCGGCGAACGATGCCGCGTTCGCCGAGCCGCAGTGGCGGACGACCCTCCCCGCGATCGCGCTCGACGCGCCGGATCAGCCGTTGAGCGTTGTGCTGCATCCGTCTGCCGCTGGGGAGCTCGGCCTGAACCTGGAGCCGACGGCCCTGTTCGCGGCGATGCCCGAGGACTCCCCGTATCGGAACTGGGATCGGGCGTACGCGCTGGGGGACAGCCTGACGACCGACGACCACTCGGTCTACATCTCCGTGGAGACCGGCCCGCCGAGCCCCGCCGCCTGGCTCGTCCCGCTGCTCGCAGCCGTCGCGGTCCTCGTGCTCGGCGCGAGCGCCGTCGCGCTCGGGCTCGCGCGGTTCGAGCGTCGGCCCGACGACGCGACCCTCGCCGCCGTGGGCGGCACGCCGGGACTCCGTCGTCGCATCGGCCTGTGGCAGGGGCTCGTGATCGCCGGGTTCGGCACGTTCGCGGGGGCCGCCGCCGGCATCCTCCCACCGATCGGGTTCTGGCTGCAGTCGCAGACGTCCTGGGAGCCGATGGACCTCGCCGACATCCCGTGGTGGCTGCTCGGGGCGCTCGCCGTCGCGCTGCCGCTGGGGATCGCGGCCGTCAACTGGCTCGTGCCGCCGCGCGAACCCGAGCTCACGCGACGCAACGTCATCGCGTGAGCCGGGTCGGCGTCACAGTCGCGCGGATGCCTCGGTCAGCACGCTGCGAAGGATCCCCTCGATCTCGTCGAACTCCGTCGGCCCCATCGTGAGGGGCGGCGCGAGCTGGATCACGGGGTCGCCGCGGTCGTCGGCGCGGCAGTAGAGGCCGGCGTCGAACAGCGCCTTCGAGAGGAATCCGCGCAGCAGTCGCTCGGACTCGGCGTCGTCGAAGGTCTCCTTCGTCGCCTTGTCCTTCACGAGCTCGATGCCGAAGAAATAGCCGTCGCCGCGGACGTCGCCGACGATCGGCAGGTCGAGCAAGCGCTCGAGCGACGTGCGGAACGCCGGTGAGTTGTCCCGCACGTTCTGCAGCAGCCCCTCCTCTTCGAAGATGTCGAGGTTCTCGAGCGCGACCGCCGTCGACACCGGGTGCCCGCCGAAGGTGTACCCGTGCGGGAACGAGGCCGTCCCGTGCGCGAACGGCTCGTGGATCCGGTCGCTGATGATCGTGCCGCCCAGCGGCGAGTACCCGCTCGTGACCGCCTTCGCGAAGGTGATCATGTCGGGCTGGTAGCCGTAGCGGTCGGCGCCGAACCACTCGCCGAGGCGGCCGAACGCGCAGATGACCTCGTCCGAGACGAGCAGCACGTCGTGCCGGTCGCAGATCTCGCGGACGCGCGCGAAGTAGCCGGGCGGCGGCGGGAAGCATCCACCCGAGTTCTGCACCGGTTCGAGGAAGACCGCCGCGACAGTGTCGGCTCCCTCGAACAGGATCGCCTCCTCGATGCGGTCGGCCGCCCAGGTCCCGTACTCCTCGGGGGTCGTGCCGGTGAAGCCCTGCTCAGCCGCGCGGTACCAGTTCGTGTTCGGCACGCGGAAGCCGCCCGGTGTCACCGGCTCGAACATCGACTTCATGCCCGGCAGACCCGTGATCGCGAGAGCGCCCTGCGGGGTGCCGTGGTAGGCGACGAAACGCGAGATCACCTTATGCTTCGTGGGCTTGCCCTGCAGCCGCCAGTACTGCTTGGCCAGCTTGAACGCCGTCTCGACCGCTTCGCCGCCGCCGGTCGAGAAGAAGACGCGGTGGAGGTCGCCGGGAGCGAGGTGCGCGAGTCGGTCCGCGAGCTCGATCGCGGACGGATGAGCGTACGACCAGATCGGGAAGAACGCGAGCTCCTCGGCCTGCCGGGCGGCCGCCTGCGCGAGGCGGGTGCGGCCGTGGCCGGCGGCGACGACGAACAGCCCCGAGAGCCCGTCGATGTACTTCTTGCCGCTCGCATCCCAGATGTGGTGGCCGTCGCCCTTCACGATGATGGGGACGCCCGATCCCTCGGTCATCGACGATTGCCGCGCGAAGTGCAGCCACAGATGGTCGCGGGCCATCGCCTGCAGGTCGGTCTCGGATGGTGCCATGGGTTCCTCCGGTGCGTCGATGTGGGTGGTGGGCGGATGCCGGGTGTCAGCGCATCGTGTCAGCGCATGGTGTCCAGGATCCCGACGAGGTCCTCGAACGTCGTGCGGGGGTTGAGGATCGCGAAGCGGGCGTTCGTGCGGCCGGCGTGGCTGGAGGGCGTGACGAAGGCGTGCTGGTCGTCGAGCAGGCGGTTCGACCAGGCCGTGTAGTCTTCCTTGCTCCAGCCGCGGCGCTCGAAGACGACGACGCTCAGCTGCGGACGACGCACGAGTTCGAGCTCCTCGCGGGACTCGATCTCGGCGGCGATGCGCTCGGCGAGCGAGATCGAGCACGTGATCGCCTCGCGGTAGACCTCGGCGCCGTAGGTGGCGAGCGAGAACCACAGCGGCAGTCCGCGGGCCCGTCGCGTGAGGTGCGCGGCGAAGTCCGAGGGGCTCCAATCGCTCGTCTCGGTGAGGGTGTCGAGGTACTCCGCGTGCTGCGTGTGCGCGCGGCGGCCGAGCTCGGGGTCGCGGTACAGCAGCGCACACGCGTCGAACGGGGCGAACAGCCACTTGTGCGGGTCGACGATGAGCGAGTCGGCGTGCTCGATGCCGGCAAAGTAGTGCCGGGCCTCGGGTGAGAGTGCAGCCGCGAGGCCGTAGGCGCCGTCGACGTGCAGCCACACCCCGTGCTCGCGCGTGACCTCGGCGACCGAGGCGACGTCGTCGACGATCCCGAAGTTCGTCGAGCCCGCGGTCGCCACGACGGCGAAGACGCTGTCGCCGTGCTCCTCGAGCGCGGCGCGCACCGCGTCGCCGTGCAGCACACCCCCGGCATCCGGAGCCACGGGCACGACCTCGACGTCCATCACACGGGCCGCCGACGCGATCGACGAGTGCGCCTCGGCCGAGCAGACGACGCGCCAGCGGTCCGGACGGATTCCGCGGTCCCGCGCGGTCTCGCGTGCGGCCACGAGCGCCGACAGGTTGCCGAGGGTGCCGCCCTGCACGAAGACGCCGCCGGCCGTCGCGGGCAGTCCGAACTCGCCGGCGAGCCACCGGAGCACCTCGTTCTCGGCGTGGACGGCGCCCGCGCCCTCGAGCCAGGAGCCGCCGTAGAGCGCGCTCGCCGAGACGACGAGGTCGAACGCAGCAGCCGCCTTCGACGGCGCGCTCGGGATGAACGACAGGTACCGCGGGTCGTCGGTCGTGATGCACGCGGGAGCGAGCACGTGCTCGAAGACG
Source organism: Microbacterium sp. CnD16-F (assembly GCF_024124465.1). Classification (NCBI taxonomy): domain Bacteria; kingdom Bacillati; phylum Actinomycetota; class Actinomycetes; order Micrococcales; family Microbacteriaceae; genus Microbacterium; species Microbacterium sp. CnD16-F. The sequence continues at coordinate 10,213 of NZ_JAMXSA010000041.1, read as the reverse complement.
CCGAGCGCCTTGCGCGCCCCGATGCCCTGCTCGGTGATCGTCACGCCGGCCAGGCGGGCGAGCTCGGCGGGCGGCAACGGCTTGTCGAGCGGGTTGTCGTCCGTCAGCAGCCGCGGCCGCGAGTAGTCGAGGACGAGGTCGACGATCTGACGGGTCTCGTCGGTCACGTCGTGCATACGGGCGGGCTGGGTCATCGGTTCTCCGAGGTCGTGCGGGGGAGCGCGGGTGTGCGCGGCGGTCGGGTCCGGCGGGTGCCCAGACGTTCGAAGGCTACGCCCAGGCGCAGCAGCGCGGTGTCGTCGTAGGCGCGGCCCGCGATCGTGAGGCCCACCGGCATCCGGGTGTCGCTCATCGTGCCCATCGGCACGGTCACGGTCGGGATGCCGAGATGCCGGATCGCGAGGTTGCCGTTGGCGATCCAGATGCCGTTGCGCCAGCCGAGGTCGGCCGAGGCGGGATTCACGTCCATGTCGGCGGGACCCACGTCGGCGACGGCGGGGAAGACGACGGCGTCGAGGCCGGCGGCATCCATCCACTCTTCGAGATCGGTGCGGCGGAGGCGTTCGAGGGCACGCAGACCCTCCTCGAGCTCGGGCATGTCGCCCAGCCCGGCGCCCGGATGCGCGCGCACCCAGTCGGGGTATTCGGCGATGTCGTCGTCGAAGCCGGTGTAGCGGTCGGGGAGCGCACCCGGCGGGTGGGGGAAGATCGCGGCGCCGTCGACGTCGGCGAGGGTCGAGAGCGCGGGGTCGCCGTTGGCGGCGAGGAAGTCGTCCCACGCCCACGCCGACAGGTCGACGATCTCGCGCTGCAGATACCCCTCGGGGACGCGGTCGCGGATGGTCGAGGCACCCGCGCGGTCGCCCTCGTACTCGCTCACGACGGGGAAGTCGACCTCGACGACGGTCGCGCCCGCGGCCTCGAGGTCGGCGCGGGCCGCGCGCCACAGCGCGAGGATCGACGGGCGGGTCTCGATCCGCTGACCCGTCGGACCGCCGATGCCGGTGCCGGTCCCGGCATCCGGGTCCTCACCGATGTACATGCGGGGGATGCCGAGACGCACCCCGGCGAGCGAGGCGCCCTCCGCGAGCGCGGGATAGGACGCGGGCCGCACCTGCGACGCCGCGGGGAGGGTCACCCACGGCTGCGCGCGCCAGAAATCGCCGCGGGTCTCGGTGTCGTCGGCGACGATGACGTCGAGCACCTCGAGCAGGTCGGCCATGGTGCGGGTGTGCGGGACGACGACGTCCATCGTCGGGACGAGCGGCCAGTTGCCGCGCACCGAGATGACACCGCGCGAGGGCGTGTAGGCGCAGAGCGCGTTGTTCGACGCGGGGCCGCGACCCGACGACCAGGTCTCTTCGCCGAGGCCGAACGCGGCGAAGCTCGCGGCGGTCGCCGTGCCCGACCCGTTCGACGAGCCGGACGCGAACGGCGCGGTCAGCCACTCGGCGTTGTACGGACTCTCGGCGCGGCCGTACACGCCGCGCTGCATGCCGCCGTTCGCCATCGGCGGCATGTTCGTGAGGCCGAGGCAGATCGCGCCGCCCGCACGCAGGCGCTCGATCGTGAACGCGTCGCGCTGCGCGACGAGGTCCGCGAAGGCGGGCGATCCGGCAGCGGCGGTCAGCCCGCGCACGAGGTAGCTGTCCTTCGCCGTGTAGGGGATGCCGTCGAGGGGTCCGAGGGTCTCGCCGCGGGCGCGACGCGCATCGGATGCCGCGGCCTCGGCCCGCGCGTCGGGGTTGCGGACCACGACGGCGTTCAACGCCGTCTCGGTGTCGGGCCCGTCATACGCGTCGATGCGCGCGAGGTAGGCGTCGACGAGCTCGACCGCCGTGGCTTCTCCGGACTCGAGGGCGGCGCGCAGGTCGGCGATCGGCGCCTCGACGACGTCGATCATGCCGTCACCGCCGGCTGCTGCTGCGTGATGCAGTGGATGCCGCCGCCCCGGGCGAACAGGGGGCGTGCGTCGACCGTGACGACCTCGCGGCCCGGGTACGCCTCGGCCAGGATCGCGCGGGCCTGCGCGTCGGCCTTCTCCTCGCCGAAGCCGCACGCGATCACGCCGCCGTTCACCACGAGGTGGTTCACGTAGCTCCAGTCGACCGGGCCGTGGGCGTCGGTCAGGGTCTCGGGGGCGGGGAGCGACACGATCTCGAAGCGGCGACCGGCGGCATCCGTCTGGCCCTCGAGCTCGGTGCGCAGCTGCGCGGTCACCGCGTGATCGGGGTGCGCCGGGTCTCGCTGATCGTGGAGCAGGATGCGGCCGGGCGAGGGGATCGTCGCCACGATGTCGACGTGCCCGTTCGTGCCGAAGTCGTCGTAGTCGCGGGTCAGGCCGCGGCTCAGCCACACGGCGCGCGTCGCGCCGAGCGTGCGGGCCATCTCGGCCTCGACGCGCGCCCGGTCGGCGAACGGGTTGCGGCGGGGATCGAGCTGCACGGTCTCGGTGAGCAGCACCGTGCCCTCGCCGTCGACGTGGATGCCGCCGCCCTCGTTCACGAGGACGGACGAGACGAGCTCGGCCCCTACCTCGGCGGCGATCAGGCGCGCGTGCGCCGCGGAATCCTGCCACTGCGCCCAGTCGGGCGCGCCCCAGCCGTTGAAGATCCAGTCGACCGCGCCGAGGACGCCGGGGCGCTCGTCGTCGACGACGAAGGTGGGGCCGTGGTCCCGCATCCAATACTCGTCGACGGGGGCCTCGAGCAGCGTCACCTCGCCGGGGAGCATGCGGCGTGCGCGCGCCGTCTCGGTCGGATCGACGACCATCGTGAGCGGCTCGAACCGCGCGACGGCGGCCGCGACGGCGGCCCAGGTGGCGTACCCCTCTTCGCGTTCGGCGTCGGTGTCGCCGAGGGTGAGGCCCTCGCGGGGGAAGGCCATCCACGTGCGCTCGTGCGGGGCGGTCTCGCTCGGCATCCGCCAGGCCATGGCGTCTCCCTGGGGTGTCGGGTAGCTTATTGATCGTTTGATCAACAAGGGGAGGGTATCGAGTCCATGACGCAGACGTCAACCGTCCGCCGGCGGCGCAAGACCCCCGCCGAACGCCGCGATGAGATCGCGGCCGCGGCGCGCGGGATCGCGCTCGCCGACGGTCTCGATGCCGTCACGCTGCGCGCCGTCGCCGCGCGCGTCGGCGTCGCGCCCGGCCTCGTCGCCCACCACGCGGACGGCATGGACGCGCTCGTCGCCGAGGCGTTCGGCGCCGTCGTCGCGGACGAGCTGCGCGCCGTCGTGGGCGCGATGAGGGTGACGGATGCCGCGACGGCGCGGCTCGGCATCCTGCTCGACACCGTCCTCGGCGACGAGCCGAGCGCCGTCACGCTCGTCTGGGTCCAGGGCTGGGCGCTCGGCGCCCGCAACGAGGCGCTCGCCGCACGTGTGCGCGCCGAGATGGACGCGTGGCAGCGGGCGCTCGCCGCCGAGATCGTGCGCGGAACCGGGCGGGGCGAGTTCGCGGAGGTCGATGCGGATGCCGTCGCCTGGCACCTGCTCGCGATGATCGACGGCCTCGGAGCTCACGGCCTCGTCCGCTGGCGCGACGATCCGTCTCGCACCGACCTCACCCGCCGCGCGCTCGCCGCGCTGCTCGGCGTCGCGCCCGGCGCGCTGCACCGCTGACTCGCCGCCGAGACGTCGCAGATGGTCGCCCCGCCGCACCCGCCGGCGACCATCTGCGACGCCTCGAGCCGACGGGAACGGCGGTCATCCGCCGTGAACGGATGCCGGTGGCGTCGGCTCGAGGTCGGCGTCAGCTGTCGGGGCGCGAGATGTCGAGGGTGACGAAGTTCGTGCCGGGGACGAGGCGGACCTCGAACGTCGCGCCGTCGAGCGTGCCGAGCGGGAGGTCGAAGCGCTGCTCGAGGGCGTCCCGGCTCAGGCGGCGCAGCTCGGCCGCCTCGCCGGCGGGGGCAAGGAACTCCATGTCCCCACTGCTGGTCTGCCCGTAGGCATCCGGGTTGTCCTGCCCGATGGCGTCCTCGTACAGCTCCTCGACGATCTGACCGGGGATCTTCTTCGGCGTGCCGAGCACCTCCTTGCCCACCTCGCCGGGGGTCTCGCGCACCGCCTTGCCGATCGAGGTCCCGAGGTCGTTCGCGACGCTGTAGTCCGGCGCGGCGTGGCGTCCGGTGCGGCCGAGCTGTTCCAAACCGCGGGTGACGTCCGTGAGCATGTCGTACTTCTTGGCATGGCTGGTAACGGGGGAATCGCGCCGGTGCTTCCCCGCGTCCGCGGCGTTGCGCCGGTCCGTGCCGCGGATGCGGGCGGCGTCGGCGCGGTGCTTGCCGCCGCGCTTGCGGAACGCGCTCCCGAACCCTTTCTTGAACTCGCGGCCGGCGCCGTCGACGGCGTCGACGATCTCGCGCATGAGGCTCTTCATCGTCATGTCAGTCTCCCGAGATCTGCAGGTTGGCCAGGTCCGCGAGCAGCCGATCGGTGCGGTCCTCGATGTCGACGGCCTGCGCGTCCATCTCGTCGGCGGCCGCCTCGAGCGCCTCGATGTCGGCCTCGAACTCGTCCACGTCTCCGACGGCGCCCTCCACGACGGGCGCGTCCATGAGGGCCATGACGATCACCGGGACCTGCTCGACGAGCGGCTCGACGGCGAGGGGCAGCACCTCGTTGATGACCTGCTCGATCGTCGCCTCCATCGCCATGGCGAGCAGCTTCTTGCGCGCGAGCAGCAGCACCGCTGCGCCGCCGGCGCCGAAGGGACCCGCGGCGAGCAGGGGGACGAGCTGCACGAGCGTCAGGGTCACCTCGGCGATGACCTTGATCTTCATCGCGAGGACGATGCCGCCCGCGATGTCGATGCCCGTCGCGGCGGGGCCGAGCACGTCGAGCAGCTTCTGCATGTTGTCGGAACGGTTGCGGTTCCACCCCTCGACCTGCGCCGTGCCCGCGTTGCCCTGCAGCGCCGTGGCCAGGTCGCCGTTCACGCGGCTGTCGACGGCCTGGATGATCGACTCCATGTCGTCGCGATAGCCGCGCACGAGGTCAGCCGCCTTGTGGACCTCGTCCTCGTCGATGTCGGGCCATTCCAGCCCCATCTTGTCCATGATCCAGATCAGCTCATTCGGCAACATCATCCCCACGGGTACCACCTCCGCCGTCGACAGTAGCGAGCGGCCTCCGCGACGGCGATGGGGAGAAGGCCCCATTCCGCCGCGCTCGCGAGACGTCGCAGATGGTCGCCCCTCCGCCCGCCACGCGACCATCTGCGACGCCTCGACCCGACAGGAACGGCGGTCATCGGGTGGCGATGGATGCCGGTGGCGTCGGCTCGGCGACGATCAGATCTCGCGCAGGGTGTGGTGGGAGGGCACGTGGTTGTCGCGGTAGTACGCGACGAAGAGGTCGGCGGCCTCGTCGAGGCTGAAGACCTCGTGCGGGTGCACCTTCGTGCTGTGTCGTCCCTCGTCCCAGCGGATCGTCTCGGTCGGCTCCGACTCGCTGCCGCCGGTCGGCTTGCCGACGGTGCACTGGTGGGCGGTGCCTGCCTCGTCGACCACGCGCACCTCGACGGTCACCCCCTCGGCATCCCCGGCGCACTGGATGTACTCGTCGGAGAACGGAATCTCCGCCAACAGGTCGGCCCCGTCCGGTGAACGCCAGAGGCTGTACGCCCACAGCTTCGCGCCATCCATCCGCCGGACGGAGAACCGGATCTGGTCCTCGTACGGACGGGCCACGTCCACCAGGGGAGAGCGCGCGAACCCGTTGAGCTGCACGATGTGCGTCGGCGTCATCACAGAACTCCCAGCCGGTCGAGCTGCGGGTCGGGGTCAGGCACCGCCGAGCTCACGCAGGGTGGACTCGGCGGGCACGCGATCGTCGCGGTAGTAGGCGATGAACAGGTCTGCTGCCTCGTCGAGGGTGAAGACCTCCTTCGTGAAGACCCGCGTGCTGTGCCGGCCGCTGTCCCATCGAATCGTCTCCGTCGGCTCCGACGGGAGTCCCGTGGCGGGTGTGCCGACGGTGCACTGGTGCGCCGCGCCGAACGTGTCTACGGAGCGGACTTCGACCGTCACGCCCGCCGCGTCGCCCGCGCACTGGATGTAGTTCTCCGCCGGAGGCAAGCTCGCCCGGAGGTTCGCACCTTCGGGCGCCCGCCAGAGGCTGAGTGCCCAAAAGGAGGTGCCGTCCATCTGCGTCAGGGTGAACCGGATCTGCTCCTCGAAAGGCCGCAGATTGTCGATCAGGGGGAACCTGCTCGAACCGTGCTCCTGGAAGATGTGCGTCGGCGTGCTCAAGGTACCTCCTGCAGGATCACATGAACGGCCCATTGTGCCCCGGGAGAGGAACGAGGTAAACCTCCCACTGTCGTCGGCGCCTCACCGACCGGCGATGAGGTCGGCGATGCGGGCGACGGGCGAGGTGCCGCCGCCGCGGTCCTCGTGCGCGTCGGCGAACCGGTAGGCGCCGTAGATCCCGCGGACGGCCAGCCAGCGCAGCGGCTCGGGCTCCCACCGGCGTGCACGGTGCCCGACCCAGGGCAGCGACACGAGGTCGGACTGCTCGCCGAGCACGAGGTCGGCGAGCGTGCGACCGGCGAGATTCGTGGTCGCGACACCGGTCCCGACGTAGCCGCCCGCCCACCCCAGGCCGCTCGCACGGTCGAAACCCACGGTCGCCGCCCAGTCGCGCGGCACACCGAGCACGCCCGACCAGGCGTCCTCGACGGGGACCCCGGATGCCGCCGGGAAGAACCGTCGCAGCAGTTCCGTCAATGCGGTCACGGTCGACGCCGGTGTCGCCCCGTCCGTGTCGATCCGCGACCCGAACCGGTACGGGACGCCGCGGCCGCCGAACGCGATCCGGCCGTCGGCGGTGCGCTGCGCGTACATGTAGACGTGCGCGGCGTCGCCGAGGGTCGCGGCATCCGTCCACCCGATCTGCTCCCACGCCTCCTCCGGCAGTGGGGCCGTGACGATCATCGACGAGTTCATCGGCAGCCACGTGCGGCGCTCGCCCCGCAGGTCGGTCGTGAACCCCTCGGTCGCGCGGATGACGGCCGACGCCCGCACCGTGCCGCGGTCGGTCACGGCTCGACCGGGCAGGATCTCGGCGACGGCTGTGTCCTCGAAGATCGACACACCGCGGCGCTCGACCGCGGTGGCCAGCCCGGTCAGCAGCTTCACGGGATGGATGCGGGCGCAGTGCGGATGCCACACCGCGCCGAGCGTGCCCGCGACCCGCACGTGCTCGGCGGTCCGCGCGGCATCCCACCGTTCCACGTCGGTGCCCGGCCAGGCCGACTCGGACGCGAACATCGCGTCGAGGCGCGCGAGCTGCGCGGGGCTGCGGGCGATCGTCAGCTCTCCGCCCGCGCGGACGTCGGCGTCGATGCCCTCGGCCGTCGCGACCCGGATCACCTCGTCGACGGTGTCGTTCATGGCGCGCTGCTGGCGGATGCCGCCGTCGCGTCCGTACCGCTCGCGCCCGCCCGTCACCGAGTTCGTCAGCCACCCGCCGTTGCGCCCCGATGCCCCGAACCCGGCGAAGCGACGCTCGATCACCGCGATGCGCAGGTCGGGACGGCGCTCGGTGAGGTAGTACGCGGTCCACAGCCCCGTGTAGCCCGCGCCGACGATCGCGACGTCGACGTCGAGGTCCCCGGGCAGCGGTGCGCGCGCCGGCTCGGCGCCGTGGTCACGCCACCAGTGCGAGACGGTGGTCACGCGAGGCTCGCCATGACGTGCTTGAGGCGCGTGTAGTCCTCGAAGCCGTAGACCGAGAGATCCTTGCCGTAGCCGGAGTGCTTGAACCCGCCGTGAGGCATGTCCGACACGAACGGGATGTGCGCATTGATCCAGACGCAGCCGAAGTCGAGGTCGCGGCTGAACCGCAGCGCCCGCGCGTGGTCGGTGGTCCAGACGGATGCGGCGAGGGCGTAGGGCACCCCGTTGGCGAGCGCGAGCGCCTCGGCCTCGGTCTCGAACGCCTGCACTGTCAGGACCGGGCCGAACACCTCCTGCTGCACGATCTCGTCGTCCTGCCGCACCCCGGTGACGATCGTCGCGGGGAAGAAGAACCCCGTGTCGCCCTGCCGGGAGCCGCCCGTCGCGACGCGCGCGTGCGGGGGCAGCCGCTTGATGAACCCCTCGACGCGGGCGAGCTGGTCCCCGTTGTTGAGCGGTCCGAAGAACGCGTCGGGGTCGTCGGGGGTGCCCGTGCGGGCGTGCGCCGCCGCGTGGGCGACGAGCCGATCGACGAGCTCGTCGTGACGCGAGGCGTGCACGAGCACGCGGGTCGCCGCGGTGCAGTCCTGGCCGGCGTTGAAGAACGCGGCCTCGACGATCCCCGGGACAGCCGCGTCGAGTTCGGCGTCGGCGAAGACGAGCGCGGGCGCCTTGCCGCCGAGCTCGAGATGCACGCGCTTCAGCTGACGGGCAGCGCTCTCGGCGACCTGCATGCCCGCGCGGACCGAGCCGGTGATGGCCACCAGCTGCGGCGTCGGGTGGTCGACGAGGGCCGCGCCGGTGGCCCGGTCGCCGAGGACGACGTTGAGCACGCCGGGCGGCAGGATGCCCGCCGCGATTTCAGCGAGCCGGACGGTGGTCTGCGGCGTCGTCTCGCTCGGCTTGAGCACGACGGTGTTGCCGGCGGCGATCGCGGGGGCGATCTTCCAGATCGCCATGTTCAGCGGATAGTTCCACGGCGTCACCTGGGCGACGACACCGATCGGCTCGCGCCGCACGTACGAGGTGAACCCCTCGGCGTACTCGGCCGCCGCCCGTCCGTCGAGGTCGCGGGCCGCACCCGCGAAGAACCGCAGCTGATCGACGGACTGATCGATCTCATCCGCGACGAGGGTCGCGCGCGGCTTGCCGGTGTCCTGCGACTCGAGGTCGGCGAACTCCTCCGCGTGCTCCTCGAGGGCGTCGGCGAGACGGAACAGGGCGAGCTGGCGCTTCGCGGGGGTCGTCCCGCGCCAGCCGGGGAAGGCAGCGGATGCCGCCGCGAAGGCGGCATCCACGTCCTCCGCCGTCGACACGCCCATGTGCCCGTAGACCTCGCCGGTGACCGGGCTCACGAGGTCGAGCACCTCGCCCGACGGCGTCCGGCGCTCGCCGCCGATGATGTTCGCGGGGGTCCAGGGGGTGGTGCTCACGGGGTCTCCTTCGGTGCAGAGCCGCGTCGGGACGCGGCGGCGGTCATCCGGACGGATCGTCCGGAGCGGTTAGGCTGTGCCCACCTGTGCTCCCTGAACCCGAACGGCGAGTATCGATGCCTGACACCGACGACGATCGGATGCCGGAGCGGACCGAACGTCCGGACGGCGCCGTCAGCCTGCCCCGGGTGCGGGAGGTGCTCGCCCTCGGTGCGCTGCAGTCGGGTAGGCCCGAGGTGCTCGTCGGCGGTCCGGCGCTGGATGCCTTCGTGCGGTGGGTGCACGTCTCCGACAGCCCGGGCGTCGCCCGGCTGCTCAACGGCGGGGAGCTCTTGCTGTCGACCGGGTCGGCGTGGCCCGACGACCCCGAGCGATTGGCCGAGTTCGTCGTCGAGCTCGCTCGTGCGGGGCTTTCGTGTCTCGTCCTCGAGCTCGGGACCCACCACGCCGCGGTGCCACCCGCAGTCGTCTCGGCCGCCCGCGCGAACGGTCTCGCGCTGGTAGCCCTGCACGACGAGGTGAAGTTCGTCGGGATCACCGAGGCGGTGCACCGCCGGATCATCGACGATCAGTCGGCCGCGCTGCGGGTCCGCGAGGAGGTGCGGTCGCGGTTCACGGCGCTCGCCCTGCGGGGTGCCCCGGCCGACGACATCGTCGCGCAGGTCGGTCACGTGCTGTCCGCCCCCGTCGTCCTCGAGACGCTCGCACACGACGTCGTCGTCGCGGCGGTCCCCGCTGCGATCGAGGAGGAGACCCTCACCCGGTGGGAGGTGCGCTCCCGGCTCGCGCACCGCGGCGCGGGGGAACCGGACTGGCTCATCGTGCCCGTCGAGGCGCGGGGAATCTGCTGGGGTCACCTCATCGCGCTGCCCGGCCCGCCGCATCCGGCCGGCCGGCTCAACGTCGTCGAGCAGGGGGCGCTGGCCCTCTCGTTCGGGCGCCTGACGCACGGCGGAGCCGAGGAGTGGGGTCGCATCGGCCGCAGCCAGCTGCTCGACCGGCTCATCCGCGGCCGCTTCGGCGCCCGCGGCCCGGTCACCGCGCGCGTCGAGGCGGCGGGGCTCCCCGTCGACGGAGCGCAGCTGCGCGGAGTGG
>NZ_JAMXSA010000040.1:0-27622 GCF_024124465.1 Microbacterium sp. CnD16-F | reverse complement strand
GCCTTCGGCACGCCCTCGCCGGCCAGCCTCCGGATCAACGCCCAGTCCTCCAAAGTGATCACTCTCCAATCGTTGAGTGTTCACTTTTCAAGCGCCGCTACTGTCCAGTTTTCGAGCGCCGTCGACACCTATTGACGGCATTAGTCAGCGCCTGTACTTTCCGACCAAATCGTAGAGGCTGGGGCCCGATGAAGATTCATTCTCGATGGCTAGGAAGAGTGGGGCTGGCAGCTGCCATGTTGATGACCTGCCAGGCCCGCTTCGTGCGGGTCGCGGCGGACCAAGCCGGCGGAGACAGCGGTGGGCCATGGCTGTGGACGAATGGAACCGGAACCAATCGGGCCTATGGGATGCACAAGGGCGGCGCGTCTACGTGGAGCGTGTTCTCCAAGTTCTCGTACGCACCCGCCAGCACCCGGCTGCGCTACAACTACTAGGGGAGCCGACAGTGAAGCACACCACATCGGTGATCCTTCCCGGATTGATCACCCTGCTCCTGACGGGATGCACCAGCGTGGATGAACTGACGGTAGCGACCTACACACCCACAGGGGAAGGTGGGTTCGGCGCCCAGCTTGTTGGCTCTCTCACGCAAAGCGACGCTGGCTGTCTCACAGTTACCTCAGATGATTCTGCCGCGGTGCCCGTCTTTCCCGAGGACGCGATCGCCGTCGATGGTGAGAGCATCGTCTACAACGGTCAGACGTTCAAACTTGGAGACACGATCAGTCTCACCGGCGGGATAGCAACCAGTCAGGACCTGCCCGAGGAGTGCTCAAGCGGAGGCGACATCTTCCTCGTCTCAGCCGACGCCTGAATCGCAAGAAAGGCCGGAGGCTCGAGGCTCCGGCCTTTCTGTTCGGTCTTACGCGGCGCTCGTGGTGCGGCTTCGCCGCTGCGGGCGTCCATCCGGCCGTCATCCGCGCCATGGAAGAGTCCACCGCGAACCTCGATTAGCCGGCTCGGCGCGCAGCGCGCTAGCCGAGCACGTGCCGAGCGACAGCCTCATCGATTGCATCCAACTCGGGGCATCCGTCACTCGGGGTGGTCGACTGGCTCGCTATGCGGTGCACGAACGTCCGAGACAGGCCGAGGATCTTCTCGGCCTGCCCATCGTGTACCCCGCCTCGAGAAGGTCTCTCAGCGCGGCCGCGTGCAGCCGTGAGAGCGGTGCGGAAGAGGGACCGGAACCTATGGCTCCGGTTCCTCTTCCGTGGGTAGGTCAGACGGCGGCCACGCGTTTGCGGCGTCCAACGATGAGGGCAAACACTGTGCCAATCACGCCGACGATCATCAGCGCGGGTGCAAAGTAAGCCGCCACCAAGACGAACGGCGCTCGCGGCCCGTCTCCGTTGAGCCCCGCTGCCTCCTGCGCCTGATAATCGGCTACCGCCCACAGACCGCCCACCACCTCGAGGACAACCCCGAGCGTCAGAGCTGCCAGCGAGACGATCAAGATCACGACGGGACCTCGACGAAACCCTGCCGCGCGTGAAGGGCGAGCGCGTCGGCACGCCAGTCCTACACGGACAGCCGCAAGGCGGTCGCGCCGGCGAGATGGGCGCGATGCGCGGCATCCGCCATCAGTGCAGACCCCGCGCCGGGTCGACGCCCTGCGGGCGCGACCCAGAGTTGCTTGAGCTCGACATCGGCGCCCGCGCGGTGCAGTACCCCCATGCCGATCACGTCGCCGTCACGATCCGCGACGATGACTTCTGCGCCGGCGAAGCACGATGCGGGCTCGCGCACCTCAACCGCGTACCGCTCGGGCAGCTCGCCGGGCTCGGTGACCCCGTGCGCGACCTTCTCGCCCTCGGTCTGCAGGTGATAGTCCGCCAGCATCCTCGAGATCGCCCCGCGATCGTCACCGTCGAGGTGGGCGGAGCGGATGGAGACGGTCACCCGACCATCCTTGCCTGTTCGCGGACGCGATGGATCGCGCCCGACACGCCGACGATCGGACCACGGATGCCGGGTGTCGCCCGGCATCCGTTGCATCCGCTGACGCACGCCCGCGGTTGAATGGACGGATGCGCTGAACCCTCCGCCCCTCGACGCCCGACGACGCGACCTGGATCGCCGAGCTGCGCGCGGTGGTCCTGCGGCCGGACCTCGAGCGCCTCGGCCGGTACGACGAGACTCGCGTGCGGCAGCGGTTCCTCGACGCCTTCGATCCGACTCTCACCCGCGTCATCGCCGTAGCACGGCTTCGTGCTCGACACCGAGGGCAAGGTCGACGTCTTCCTGGTGCGCCAAGACTGAACGACGAAGGGGTCGGATGCTCCCCACTCCCACTCCACCTGTTGCTACGCAACAGGCGGAGCCTCTGGGAGCGTGGGCCCACGCATCCGACCCCTGTCGTTCCGTCGCTTACGACCCGGCGATGATGTCCGGGCTCGCGGTGATCTCGCCCGCGGCACCCACGCCGACCGCTTCGCGGCCTTCCTGGCGCGTGGTGGCGAAGACGAAGCGGCCGTTCTCGGTGTCGACCTTCACGTGGTCACCGGCGTTGAGCTCGCCGCGCAGGATCCGCTCGGAGAGCTGGTCCTCGACCTCGCGCTGCATCGCGCGGCGCAGCGGCCGGGCACCCAGCGTCGGGTCGAAGCCGATCTCGATGAGGCGGTCCTTCGCGGAATCCGTCAGCTCCACCGTCATGTCGCGGTCGAGCAGACGCTCGCTGAGGCGCTTGGTGAAGAGCGTCACGATCTGGCGCAGCTCGTCCTTGTTCAGCTGCGGGAAGACGATGACGTCGTCGACGCGGTTGAGGAACTCGGGCTTGAAGTGGCGCTTCAGCTCCTCGTCGACCTTGCCCTTCATCCGCTCGTAGGTCGTCTGCGAGTTGCCCTCAACCTGGAAGCCGACGGGACCACCGGCGATCGCCGACGAACCGAGGTTCGTCGTCATGATGATCACGGTGTTCTTGAAGTCGACCACGCGGCCCTGACCGTCGGTCAGGCGACCCTCTTCGAGGATCTGCAGCAGCGAGTTGAAGATGTCCGGGTGGGCCTTCTCGATCTCGTCGAAGAGGACCACGGAGAACGGCTTGCGGCGCACCTTCTCGGTGAGCTGGCCGCCCTCTTCGAAGCCGACGAATCCGGGAGGGGCACCGAACAGTCGCGAGACCGTGTGCTTCTCGCCGAACTCCGACATGTCGAGGGAGATCAGCGCGCCCTCGTCGTCGAAGAGGAACTCGGCGAGCGCCTTGGCGAGCTCGGTCTTTCCGACACCCGTGGGCCCGGCGAAGATGAACGAGCCAGACGGACGGTTCGGGTCCTTCAGACCGGCACGCTGACGGCGGATCGTGCGGGAGAGGGCCGCGATGGCCTCCTCCTGACCGATGACGCGCTGGTGCAGGGCCTTCTCCATGAAGACGAGACGGCTGGTCTCCTCCTCGGTGAGCTTGAAGACCGGGATGCCGGTGGCCTGAGCCAGGACCTCGGCGATCAGACCCTCGTCGACGACCGCGTGCGACGCAACGTCACCCGAGCGCCACTGCTTCTCGAGGCGCAGGCGCTCCGCCAGGAGCGACTTCTCCTCGTCGCGCAGGGCGGCGGCCTTCTCGAAGTCCTGCTCCTCGCTGGCGGCTTCCTTGTCCTCGCGGACCTTCGCGATCTTCTCGTCGAACTCGCGCAGCTCCGGCGGGCTGGACAGGATCGACAGGCGCAGGCGGGCGCCGGCCTCGTCGATCAGGTCGATGGCCTTGTCGGGCAGGAAGCGGTCGGAGACGTACCGGTCGGAGAGGTTCGCCGCGGCGACGATGGCGCCGTCGGTGATCTGCACCTTGTGGTGCGCCTCGTAGCGGTCGCGCAGACCCTTCAGGATGTTGATCGCGTGGGGCAGGCTCGGCTCGGCGACCTGGATCGGCTGGAAGCGACGCTCCAGCGCGGCATCCTTCTCGAAGTGCTTGCGGTACTCGTCGAGGGTCGTCGCACCGATCGTCTGCAGCTCACCGCGGGCGAGCAGCGGCTTCAGGATGCTGGCGGCGTCGATCGCGCCCTCTGCGGCACCCGCACCCACGAGGGTGTGGATCTCGTCGATGAAGACGATGATGTCGCCGCGCGTGCGGATCTCCTTGGTGACCTTCTTCAGGCGCTCCTCGAAGTCACCGCGGTAGCGGGAGCCGGCGATGAGCGAGCCGAGGTCGAGCGAGTAGACCTGCTTGTCCTTGAGCGTCTCGGGCACCTCGCCCTTGACGATCGCCTGGGCGAGGCCCTCGACCACGGCGGTCTTGCCGACGCCGGGCTCGCCGATGAGGACCGGGTTGTTCTTGGAGCGGCGCGACAGGATCTGCATCACGCGCTCGATCTCCTTCTCGCGCCCGATGACGGGGTCTAGCTTGTTGTCGCGCGCGGCCTGGGTCAGGTTGCGGCCGAACTGGTCGAGGACCGCCGAGCCGCCCTGAGCGGTGGCCTGGGCCTGCTCGCCGGCGCCGGTTGCGACGCCCGCGGGCTCCTTGCCCTGGTAGCCGCTGAGCAGCTGGATGACCTGCTGGCGCACCTTGTTCAGGTCGGCGCCGAGCTTCACGAGAACCTGGGCGGCGACACCCTCACCCTCGCGGATGAGCCCGAGCAGGATGTGCTCGGTGCCGATGTAGTTGTGGCCCAGCTGCAGCGCTTCGCGCAGCGACAGCTCAAGCACCTTCTTGGCGCGCGGCGTGAACGGGATGTGACCCGTCGGCTGCTGCTGCCCCTGTCCGATGATGTCCTGGACCTGCTCACGCACGGCGTCGAGCGAGATGCCGAGGCTCTCGAGGGCCTTGGCGGCGACGCCTTCACCCTCGTGGATCAGGCCGAGGAGGATGTGCTCCGTGCCGATGTAGTTGTGGTTCAGCATCTTCGCCTCTTCCTGGGCGAGCACCACCACACGACGTGCACGGTCTGTGAATCTCTCGAACATCGTCCACCTCCACTCGACGCACTGGCGGCGTCTTACGTAGAGGCTAACGACGCTCGGATGCCGGTATGCCCGTGTTCGCCGTGGGCATACCGAAGCCGGGGCTTGCGGCCGCGGCATCCGCGGGCATAACGTTTCTCGATAACAACGAATGTCGTTACGGGGGGGCTGGCCGGAAGCCGCCCGGCGACCGCAGCGCGAGACAGAAGGGTTGGTGTGACATGGCACGGTGGATGCTGATCGTCGGGGCGGTTCTCGTCGTCGTCCTGATCGTGGGGACGATCCTGGCCTTCGCGCTGGCGACCGCGAAGAAGCAGCGAGCAGGGCAGGATCCCACCACGCTGGTTCGTGTCACGCGAGTCGTCGCGATCGTGTGGGCAGGATTCGCCGCGATAGGCGCGGTGATCGCACTGCTGACCGCGCTGCTCGCTCCGGGCGTGGCCATCACGATGCCCATCCGCGAGTTCTGGCCGCAGCTGCCCGACACCGTGACCCTCGATGTGGATACGGCTCGACGGGTGTCGGGAGGCTTTACCGAGGCGACTCTGACCCTTGAGGAACTCGACCCGACCGCTCGCGTGCTCTGGGCGCTGAGCCAAGCGCTCGCGTGGGGCATTCCCGGCTTCGTCGCCGTGTTCGTCGCCATCGCCTGCTCTCGACTGCTCGTCGGCGCCGCCTTCGCCCCCGTCGTCGCGAAGATGGCGGTCACCACGGGCGCGGTCATCATGCTCGGCGGCATCGCCGCTCAGGTGATGGGCGACATCGCGGGAACCATTGCTTCCATGCAGTTCTTCGGAGCGCGAAGCGGCTCGTGGTCGGGGGACTTCCCGGGCATCGACAACGCCTTCGACGCGTGGTTCCCCTCTCCCACCGTGCTTGTCACGTTCCCCTTCTGGCCGATCGCGGTCGGCCTCGCGTTCGCCGTCCTGGGGGCGATCCTCCGCTACGGCTCTCGCCTGCAGAACGACGTGAAGGGGCTTGTGTGATGACGGCGCCATCCCGGACCGCCGGCGCACTCGACCTCATCGTCTACGGCGTCGCCGCCTCCCTCACGGCACTGGCCGTCGCGGTCTATCGGATCACCGAGATCGTGAGCCCGGCGGGCCCCGCTGTGACGGTCGGGGCGGATGAGGCATCCGCTGTCCTCCGACTCCCGGCCGGCGCAGCGGTCGATGCCGTCGTCGTGCGCGCGCCGGAACTCGGTGCGGGCGGTCGGGCCTGGATGATCGCCGCGGTGCTGATCGCCGCCGTCGCCGCGATCATCGTGGCCGCAGCGCTCATGCGCGTCGCCTTCGCCGTGCGCCGGGGTCGTGTCTTCGCGGGCGGCGCGACACGTGCGCTCCCGGTGATCGCCGCGACCCTGACGGTCGCGGCGTTCGCCTGGCCGATCGTCGACGGGATGGGGCGTCAGCACGCCGTGCAATCACTCGGCATCCGATTCGAGACGCTGTCGATGCTCGATCTGCTCCCCCTGCTGCCCGTCATTCTCGTCGCCGTCGCGGCGGCGGTGCTGGCCGGTGCCTTCGCGCAGGGCGAGCGTCTGCAGCGCGACACTGAGGGACTCGTGTGACACCCGCCGAAGAGGACGAGATCAACGGCATCCACTGTCGACTCGACGAGCTGCTCGCGGAGCGGAACATGACGCTGACGCGCCTGTCGGAGATCGTCGGCGTCTCAGTCGTGAACCTGTCGATCCTCAAGAACGACCGCGCCCGCGCGATCAGGTACTCGACCCTGTCGGCGATCTGCCGCGCCCTCGACTGCGAGGTCGGCGAACTACTCGTGCGCGCGGACTGAGACGCGTCGGTTCCGGGGACGCGATCTGCCGTCTCGCCGCCGCGCACTCGACGGGTGGCGTCCCTGGAAGACGCGGGGCGACGACGCCCGCCCGCTCCAGGGACGCAACTCGCCGCTCGAACCACGCGCACGCGACAGTTCACGTCCCCGAAGCCGCGCGTCACTGACGCGCGAGCGCGTGCCGCACACGCGCGACGACACCGGCGGCATCCGCGAACAGGTGCTGCTTCGTGACCCGGATGACGACCCAGCCCGCGGCGGCGAGCGCCTCGTGACGTTCGATGTCGCGTGACCATTGCTGCGGAGAGGTCACATGATGCTCGCCTTCGTACTCGACGGCTACCCGCTCGCGCGGGTATGCCAGATCCACGCACGCCACCAGCCGACCGCCAACGACGACGTCCCAGTTGAGTTCCGGCTCCGGAAGACCGCCGTCGATCAGGGCGAGGCGGCACCACGTCTCGGTCCGGGATGCCGACCGTTCCCGCACGAGCGGCAGCGCAGCTCGCAGCCTGGCGACACCGACGCGCCTCCCTGACGACGCCGCGGCGAGGTCGTCGATCGTCGCGAGCGCCGGCCCATCGCCGCGGAACATCGGCACCCGCACGATCGCGTCCCCGACGGCGACGAGATCACGGACGTCCGGGAGCACTGCCGCAAGACTCGCCCAGGTGGATGCCGGGGCGAGTAGGGGCACGCCCAGCTGAGGGTGGACGCACACCCGCGTCGGGGCCTGCACCATGCGGTGCCCCTGAACGCGCGCGCCGCGCGGCGTGCGGCCGGTCGCGAGGACGGCGACATCCACGTCGGCGCGTCGGAGCGCGGACGCGGGCAGCGGCAGACCCCACAGGACTGCGGCGGTCAGATGGCTGAAGAACTGCCCGTTGGGCAGCACCACGGCGTAGGCGAGCGCTCGGAGCGCGTGGTCGCCCTCGGCATCCGTCGGCAGCGTCGCCGACCGCACACGTACGCCGCGGAACGGCCGGTCGAGGTCACGCGCGCGGAGCCGGCGCGGCGAGACACCGGCATTCGTCGCCGCCTTCACGGAGAACGCGGGGCCGAGAGTCGGGGGCAATGGTCGAGGCTCCATGCAGCGATGCTCGAGCGATGGTGACCGTGGGAGCGGAGCAGTCCGGGGAGACGTGGACACAGGCTCGAACGGACGAGTTGGGGAGGATGCCCGGTGCCGGTTCCGGGGACGCGATCTGCCGGATCCGTCAGCGGCAGACGACCAGACGCGTCCCAGGAGCAGAGGCGGCTTCCGTTCCAGGGACCCAACGTGCCGCCCACGCCGGACGCAAACGGCCGAACGCGTCTCCGGAACCCAACCACGTCAGCGGATCGGCACCGTCTCGGCCGCGTCGAGCACACCGAAGCTCAGCGTCGCATCGCGGTCGACCACCGCGTCGGGATCGAGCTGCACGAGCGTGAGCTGTGGCGCCGTGTCCATCGTGCAGACCTGATCAGCGGGCGGGGTCTCGAAGCGGACGACGACGGATGCCGGTGACGCGACCCGCGTGTCCTCGACGACGGGCAGGCACGACGACGACCCCCACGTCCGGAGCGCGATCACGCGGTCGCCGATCCACGAGGCGGACGGCGCGTACGCCTCGACAGGGCCGCCGGCGTACGCGGGCAGGTCGATGTCGGTGCGGACGTCCTCGAGTTCGACGCGGACCTGCTGGTCGGTACTCGCATCGACACCGTCGGGCACGGGCACCTCGAGGGCGCGCGCCACCAGATCATCCGTGCACGCATCCGCAGCGGGCTCACGCAGGGCGACGACGATCACCCCGTTTTCCTCCGTCACCTGCGAGACCTCGGGCCGGCAGGACGAACTGCCGTACGTCACGACCCCGATCGTCGCTCCCCCGTCGAGCCACCCGGCGTCCACGCGGGGCGCCGGCGCCACCGCATCCGCTCCTCCTCCGGGGGCCGCATCACCCGCCGCGGGTGTGGCGCACGCGGCGAGCGCGGCGGTGACGGTGAGTGCTCCGACCAAAGCGACCATCGAACGGATGCGCATCTGGGTTTCCTCCTCGATTGCGGACACCCGAGAAGTGTCCACAGCCGCCGGATCGTCTCACTGCAGCGCGGACGTCAGCCGTGCGAGGTTGTCGAGGATCACCGAGCGGATGGGGCGCTTCTCCCACTCCTCGATCGTGAGCTCCCGCGACATCCCGCGGTAGAGGTCCTCGACGTTGCGGAGCTGGTCGACGAACTCGGCGCCGCGCACGAGCATCGTCACCTCGAGGTTGAGACCGAACGAGCGCATGTCCATGTTGCTCGACCCGACGACGGCGACCTCGTCGTCGATCGACATCGACTTGGAGTGCAGGATGTAGGGCTTCTTGTACATCCAGATCTTCACGCCGGTCGCCAGCAGCTGCTCATAGTAGCTGCGCTGCGCGTGATAGACCATGGCCTGGTCGCCCTGTTCCGAGACGAACAGTTCGACCTCGACGCCGCGGTGACACGCGGTCTGGATCGCCAGCAGCAGTCCCTCGTCAGGCACGAAATACGGGCTGACCATGACGATCTTGCGCGTCGCCCCGAAGATCAGACTCAGGAACAGCTTCAGGTTGTTCTCGTACTCGAAGCCGGGCCCGCTCGGGACGATCTGGCAGTCGAGGTCGCCGGTCCCGGCGTCCGTGGAGAAGTCGGATTCGACCGCGAACACCTCACCGGTCTCGCCGTACCAGTCCGACACGAAGACCGCGGAGAGGGATGCCACGACCGGGCCGTCGACGCGGACCATCATGTCCACCCACTGCAGGCCGCGACGCAGGTTCGTCTTCAGGTTGTAACTGCGATCGGTGACGTTCTGCGACCCGATGAAGCCGACGACACCGTCGATCACGACGAGCTTGCGGTGGTTGCGCAGGTCGGGGCGCTGGTACTTGCCCTTCAACGGCTGCACCGGCAGCATGAGCCGCCACTGCGCACCCATCCGCTCGAGGCGCGAGATCGTCCCCTTGTAGTTCGGCTTCCAGCGGTTCGCCCAGTGATCGAGCAGCACGCGAACCGTGACCCCGCGAGCGGTCGCCCGCTCGAGAGCCGAGAAGAACTCGTCGGTCGCCCCGTCGGACTGCAGGATGTAGAACTCGACGTGCACGTATCGGCTCGCACGATCGATCTCCGCCGCCATCGTGTCGAGGCTGCCCTGATAGTCCGAGATGATCTGCGCGCCGTTGTCGCCCGCCATCGGCAGGGCGCCCAGCTTGCGGTTGAGGCCCACGAGCTGCTCGAACCAGACCGGCGCGTCGGGACGCAGCGTGCCGAAGTCGAGGTCCTCGCTCGCTTCGCGGAAAGCCCGGTTGATCGCCTCCTGCTCCTTGCGGCGCTTGCGCGGCAGGCGCGGGTTGCCGATGAGCAGGAACAGCAGGATGCCGATGACCGGGATGAAGTAGATCGCCAGCAGCCACGCCATCGCCGCTGTGGGGCGCCGGTTCCTCGGGATGATGAAGACCGCGAGGATGCGCACGGAGATGTCGAACGCGAGGACGAGGACGATCCACCACGTCCACGTCCAGTCGACGCTGATGCTGATCACGCGGCCCCCCGGAACTGTGGGCTCAGCCTATCGTTCGGCCCGTCAACCAGCGTTTTCGTCGGGTCGCGGCAGGCCGCGACGGCGGCGCTCCTCGGCCTCGACCTTGGCATAGACCTTGCGCTCGGTGCGATCCATCCGAAGGATGCTGCGCAGCACGAAGACGAGCAGGCCCGCGACGACGATCGTGGGGATCAGACCCCAGACCACCGCACCCCAGTACTCGTCCACCCTTCCATCGTAATGCCGCGGGCGGGGGCAGGGCGCACGGCCTTCTCCCCAGGCGGCCGGATCCGCGGTCCGTCCCGAATCCGCACGGGCGGCGACCACCGGCATCCGCTCGGGTCCGACGCTGGGTCCATGTCCACGATCGTCGCCGCGGCCGATGCCGCACACCTGCTCCGCCTCGTTCCGCGCCTGCTCGACTACACGCCCACGCAGAGCCTCGTCGTGATCCCCCTGCGCTCCGGGCGCAGTCTCGGCGTGATGCGCGTCGACCTGCCCCCCGACGACGCGGACCTCGATGCGGTCGCCTCGACCGTCGTCGGGCTCGCCTGCCGCGTCGCCGGCGTGGAGGGTTTCGTCGCCGTCGTCTACACGGACGAGTCCGCCGACCCCGCGCTGCCCGGCGCGGATCTCATCGGCGCACTGCGGCGGACCGCCCGCGCCTGCGGCCTCGACGTCGTTGACGCCCTCACCGTCGCCGCCGACGGCTGGGGGTCGCACCTCGACCCGACGCTGCCCCGCGGCGGTCATCCGCTCGCGCTGATCGAGCACCGGGCGCCCGCATCCGACCAGTCGTCGGGTGCCGACCTGCCGCTCGCCGACGCGTCCGAGGTCGCCGGTGCGGCGGCCGCGCTGGCATCGCTCGAGTCGGCGCTCACGGTGCTGTGCGGCATCCCGTCGACCCTCAACACCGAGGCTCGGATCGATCCGGCCGCCCTGGAGGCCGCCTGCACGCTGGACGATCTGCCCGCGCTCTACGAGGAGATGCTCGAGTGGGATGCCGCGGCCCTCGACCCGATGCGCGTCGCCGTCGTGGGGTGGTGCCTGTCACGGCCGTCGCTGCGCGACGTCGCCATCGTGCAATGGTCGGGCGATCAGGACCGCGGCGACGACGCCCTCGACGCGCAACGGCGGTGGGAGGACGGCGACGAGTACCCCGTCGACCTCGCGGAGGTCCTGTGGGGCGAGGGTCCGCGCCCCGACCCGGAGCGCCTGTTGCGAGCGCTCGAGCTCGTGCGCCAGGTCGCCGCGCGGCTTCCGGCCGACGAGCGCGCGGGCGCCTGCGCGACGGCCGGGTGGCTCGCGTGGGCACTCGGCCGCTCGACGCACGCGGGCAGGTACGCGGCTGCCGCTCTCGAGGTGGATCCCCGATTGGGGCTCGCCGAGATCCTCATGAGCTTCGTGCAGTCCTCGCACCTGCCCGACTGGGCGTTCCGCCGCTGAGCGGTCGTCAGCGTTCCACGATCGCGAACCCTCCGGCCGGAAGCGTGACGGTGCCGCCGCCCGGGCGCACCCGCACCTCGCGGCCCCGCGCGTCGTAGGCCGACACGTCACCCGTGCCGACCGAGACCCGCTGCGGCGTACGCGCGGCGGAGTGCACGAGCAGCATGCCCTCGCCGTCGCCGCCGAGTTCGAGGCGCGAGACGATCGGGCGCACGAGCAGCCCGTCGAGCTGCAGGTCGCCCCGCGACACGTCGACGCGCAGCCGGTCCTCGCCCTTCGGGAGCGCGCGGGTGAGCGTGTGCGGGTGCATCGCGCCCGCCGTCGGCGAGATGCCCTGCGCCGGTCCGGTGAGCTGCAGCGAGCCGAGCGGCAGCCGCCCGGCGCGCCACGTCGACGCGGTGCGCTCGCGCACCTCCGACCACACGACCGGTTCGACCCACCGGTTGCCGCCGGTCCCGGCGAGGTCGAAGACCGCCGAGTCACCTCGCGACAGCGTCAGCCGATCGCCCGACCAGCTGGACTCGCCGCTCCACGACTCCGGGGTGTCGATCTCGCCCGTGGTCGAGACCGCATCCTCGGCCTCGACGAACGACAGACCCTCGCGGTCGGTCACCTCGGTGAGGGCGACGGCGCGCTCGCGCACGTCGGGATGGGCGTCGAGCGCGATCGCCGTCAGCAGACCGTGGATCGTCGACTCCGCGCCGCTGTTGCGGTTGACCGTCCCGTCGGGCTGCAGCCCGTCGTAGGTGACCCCCGTCGCGGGGTCGTACATGCGCTGCCCGACGTGATTGGCGCCGAAGAACCACGCCGCCTGCATCGCGGCGAGCTGCGTGAAACCGTCCGATCCGGTCGCCTCGGCGACGGCGAGCAGCGACTGCACACGCGAGTCCGCGCCGTACGCGATCTGCACCGGGTCGACGGGGCTCGGGTTCCAGCCGTTGTCGGGACCGCCCGCCGTCAGCAGCGTGGGCGTGAAGGTCGCCGCGTCGGCGACGGCGGGACGCACGAGCGACCGATCGCGCAGGACGACGGATGCCTCGGCCAGCGCCGCGGGCATCTGCGAGCCCCACGCGTGCCAGATCGCGGGCGACTCCGCCCACGGCAGCACGGCACTGTACGGCCACTCCCGCACCCCGCCGTCGGCCAGCGCGGCGATGCCCTTGGCGAGCTGGCGCAGCGCCGTCGCGGACTTGCCGTCGGGGCCGGCCTCGACGCGGGCGGCGAGTCCGAGCGCCGCCTCCGCCGAGGCATCCGCCCCGTTCGCGATGAGCCAGGCGGGCACCCGCTTGCCGTCCGACACCGCCCACCGGCCGTATTTCGAGAGCACCTGACGGTTCAGGGCGTCGAGCGAGAGGTCGAGCCGCTCGTCGAGGAAGTCGGCGAACTCGGGATCCTCGTCCTCGAACGCCGCGTACCCCTCACCGAGCGCCCACAGGGTGCGCGCGAGCCAGTAGCTGGGGCCGCTGTCCGACGGATCGGGAAGCTCGACGGGTTCCGCCGACGGGTTCAGGGTGCCGTCGGGCTGCATCCAGAGGACGACGTTGCCGGCATCCGGTCCCTCCGTCGTCTGGAAGTAGGCGACCGAGCGGAGCAGCTCGTAGGCCTTCTCGCGGCTGCCGTCGTCGCCGGTGAGCTCCCAGTGACGCGTGTAGACGACGGCGGCGCGGGTCACGTCGTCGGCGTTGTAGGCGCCCTGGCCCCAGTAGCCGGTCTCGGGGTCGAGCGGCCCGCCGCCGACCCGCTCGAACGTGCCGCCGTCCCGGGCGTCGGCATAGGTCCACGGCAGGACGAGGGTCGGCTCCTCGTCCTGGCGGTAGGTGCTGTGACCCTCGACGTCCGCGGGCGGGGTGGCCTCGTCGAGCAGGAAGTCGAGGTGGTCGAGGTTCGTCACGGCGGCGGATGCCGGGGCCGCGACGGCGGAGGTGGCGCCGAGCGGGACGATCAGCGCGGCGGCCGCCAGAGCAGCGAGCCCGAGGGTGCGCGCACGACGTTGTGCGGAGGTGTTCACGAGGGTGTTCCTTTCGGGTGCGGTGTCGTTCTCCGGATCAGTCGTGCGTTCGCGGCGTGTGGGTGCCGGAAGGGACGATCGTTCCGGAGAACGGCACACGATCAGTCGGTGCGTTCTAGCAGGGCGACGCCGATCTTCGAGTCGGCCATGCCGTAGAACACGAACAGGCGACCGTCGACCTCTTCGATCGCGGTCGGGAAGACGACGTTCGGCACGATCCCGCTGCGCTCGTCGTCGGTCTCCGGGGCCAGCAGGGGCTCCGGAGTGCGGGCGACGACCCTCGATGGGTCGTTCGCGTCGAGGATGATGGCGCCTGCGGCGTAGTTGACCTTCTGCTGCTGCGAGAAGGCGCTGTCGATCGTCCCGGTGACCCCGTGGTGCAGGACGAGCCATCCTTCGGGGATGCGGCGGGGCGGCGGTCCCCCGCCGATCTTCAGCGCCTCGAACGGGAACTCCGGCCCCGCGACGAAGCGGTGCTGCTCCCAGAGGGTGAGCGCTGAGAGGTCCTCGCGGACGGCGTCGAGGGGGATGTAGCTGATCCAGATCGACTGCCGCTCGTCCTCGACCCCGGCCGGGACGCGCACGCCCTGACCGGGCTTGGTCTCGCCGAGGTCCCACATCGGCCGGTGCAGCACAGCGAGAGCCTCGCGTCCGTCCGGCGCCGTGACCGGCTCGGGGAAGAACACCGTGTCCTTGTTGTGGAACAGGTTGAGGTCCATGTCGAGGTCGTCCTGGTAGCGGAACAGCGCCGGCCCCAGCCGCCGCCACTCCCGCAGGTCGCTCGACAGCGCGACGGCGGTGCGCGGACCGAGCGGCCCGTAGGCGACGTAGGTCATGACGTGCAGTCCGAGCGTCTCGACCCAGGTGACACGGGGGTCCTCGACGCCGGCGTTGCCGACCCCGCGCTCCCAGCCGCGGTCGGGTTCGAGCACGACGCCCTGCCGCTCGACCGCGACGGGCACGCCGTCCTCGATCACGACGCGGGCGAGGCCCACCCGCGACACGTTGCCGTCGGCGACCAGCCGGGGCAGGAGGTAGAGCTCGCCATCGGGGCCCCTGCCCGAGGCAGGGTTGAGCACCCCCTCGGCCTCGTTCGGATCGCCGTCGACGGGGGTCATGACGACCCCCATTCGGGTGAGGCGGTAGGGGACGTGGGTCTCGGCGGGCATGGTCATCCTTTCACTCCGGATCCGAGGTCGTTGGAGGTGAAGTAGCGCTGGAATACGAGGAACAGCGCCACTGCGGGGGCGGCCAGCACGACGGCGCCGGCCATCATCGCCCCGAACGGGTTGGCCGTGGATGCCGCGATGTTCGAGATGAAGTTCGCCAGCGAGACCGCGAGCGGCTGCATCGCGGCATCCTTCGTGATGAGGAACGGCCACAGGAACTCGTTCCACGGTCCGATGAAAGTCAGCAGCACGACCGTCAGCAGCGCCGGGCGGACGAGCGGCAGCGCCACGTTCCACAGCAGACGGAACTCGCCCGCGCCGTCGATGCGCGCCGCGTCGAAGGGCTCCTTCGGCAGCTGCAGGAAGTACTGCCGGAAGATGATCACCGCCGTCGAGTTGATGAAGAACGGCAGGATCATGCCGAGGTAGCTGTCGGCGAGACCGTAGTCGCGCGCGATCATGACGTACAGCGGGATCATCAGCAGCTGGAACGGCACGACCTGCACGAGCAGCGCCAGGGCGAACGTCGCCCCGCGTCCGCGCCACTGCAGCACCGCGAGCGCGTAGCCGGCGCGGACACCGAACACGATCGTGCCGAGGATGACGCCGCCGGTGAAGATGCCCGAGTTCGCGAGCCCCTGCAGCAGATCGATGCGCCCGTTGATGGCGGCGTAGTTGTCGAGGGTGAGGTTCGCCGGATCCGGGAACGCGCCCGCCGGCGTCGGGTCGACGTTCGTCTGCAGCGACCCGACGATCATGTAGAAGAAGGGGAACAGGAACGCGAGCGCGCCGATCGACAGCGCGACGTACATCGCGATCTTCGAGCCGAGCGCCCGCTTCATCGCTCCTCACCTCCCACGAACCTGCGCTGCAGCGCCGCGATGGCCAGCACGAACACGATGAGGACGACGCCGATGGCGGCTGCGACATCCGGGTTCTGCTGTTCGATGCCGCGCTGGTACATGAGCAGCACCGGCGAGGTCGACGCGCCATTGGGTCCGCCGCCGCCGGTCAGCAGGTAGGGCTCGGTGAAGAGGTTCGCGCCCGTGATGGTGGCGAGCAGCACGACCAGCAGGGTCGCCGGTCGCACGCTCGGCACGGTCACGGAGAAGAACTGCCGCAGCTTTCCGCCGCCGTCCATGGAGACCGACTCGTAGAGCTCGCGGGGGACGTTCTGCAGCGCCGCGAGGTAGAGCAGGATGTAGAACCCGAGCCCTTTCCACGTGACGAAGAACGCGATCGTCGGCATCGCGAGCGCCGAGTTCACGAGCCACGACGGGTCGGGCGCGAGCGGTCCGAGCACGTTGTTGACGAGTCCGCCGCGGGCGAAGAGGAAGAGCCAGACCGCGACGACGGCGACGGATGCCGTGACGTACGGCACGTAGTAGCTCACCCGGAAGAAGGTCCGCGCCTTCGTCACCCGGTCGAGCGCCGTCGCCAGCAGGATCGACAGGACAACCGTGAGCGGCACGTTGATGATCAGGAAGATGCCGACGTTGCCGAACGCGCGCCAGACCTCGGGGTCGGTGAGGGCCGTGACGTAGTTGTCGAAGCCCACGAACGGACGGTCGACCTCCGCGCCGGGGGCGGCGAAGAAGTAGTCCTGGAACGACATCCACACCGCAAAGACGACCGGGTACGCGAAGACGACCAGGACGAACGCGATGTAGGGCGCCGAGAAGAGCAGTCCGTGCGGCTGCGCGCCGAAGATCCGGTGCAGGATGCCGCGGCGGCCCGCGGCATCCTGCCCGTCCTTCTGTGGCGGAGCACCGCGGGTCGCGCCGGGATCGGACCCGGCGCGACCCGGGACGACGGCGGTCATGTCAGCCCGCCGCCAGCTCGTCGACCTCGGCGGCCGTGTCGGAGAGGAACTGGTCGACCGGGGTCTCACCGAAGATGACCGACTTCGAGTACCCGTCGCGGAACGCCTGCCAGATCTCGACGGAGCCGACGACGTTCGGGACCTCGACGGTGCGGGCCGCCTGGTCGCCGAACTGCTGGTACGCGGGGTTGTCGGCGAAGTAGTCCGGGTAGGTGCCGGTCAGGTCCTGACGCAGCGGCATCTGTCCGGTGGCCTCGAGCCAGGCGCCGTCCTGCTCCTCGCTCGTGGCGAACTTCAGGACGTCCCATGCGGTGCCCTTGTTGTCGCACGCCGTGAACATGCCGACGTTCTTGGCGTCGCTGAAGGTCCAGGTGTCCTCGGGAGCGGTGCCGTCCTGGGTGGGGACGGGGACCGAGCCCCAGTTGATCGCATCGCCGTAAACGCTGATGGCCCACGGGCCGACGATCGCCATCGCGGCGTACCCGTCGGCGAACGCGTCGCCCTGGTACTGCTCGTTACCGGCGAGCTGCTCCTCGTAGAGCGTGCGCCAGAAATCGGCGACAGCCTTGCCGTTCTCGTCGTCGAACGTGGCCTTGCCGTCTTCGAGCAGTTGGGTGCCGCCGGTCTGCGCGGCGTACAGCGGGTAGAAGTCGAACCACGACTGGAAGAACTCGCTCGTGGGAGCCGGGTTGATCGCGTACGCCGAGACGCCCTTCTCCTTGAGGGTGCGGGCCGTGTCGAGGAACTCGTCGTAGCTCGACAGCTTCGGGTTCTCCGGGTCGAGGCCCGCCTTCTCGAAGAGGTCCTTGTTGTAGAAGATCATGACCGGGTTCGACTTCCACGGCATCTGGTAGAAGTCGCCGTCGTCGGAGCGGTACTGCTCTGCGAGGTCGCCGCTTCGCGCGGTGATGTAGTCGTCGCCGTCCTCGAACTCGGAGAGGTTGACGAGTCCGCCCTGCCGCTGGAACCCGGGGACCGCCGCGGGCGAGGTGTTGAACACGAGGCACGGGGCGTTCCCCGCCGTGATGGCGGCGCCGATGACCTCTTCGCTCGAGGCGCCGGCAGGGATCTCCTGGGCCTTGATCTGCTCGTCGGGGTGGTCGGCGTTCCAGGCCTCGACCATCGCCTTGCCCCAGCCGATCTCGGCCTCGTTGTTCGAGTACCAGATGGTGATGTCGCCTCGGGATTCGAGGTCGTCACCACCGCCCCCGCCGCCTCCGCCGCTGCAGGCGCTGAGGGCGAGCACACCGGATGCGGCTGCTGCTGCCGTGATGAGGATGCGTCGTCGCATGTCTCTCTCCTTCGTGTCGTGTCTGTCTGTCGTGCTCTCTTGCTGTCGTGCGACGCCGATCAGGCGCCGGCGGGGGGTGCCGTCGAACCCCTGACGGCGAGGGTGGGATCGGGCAGGTCGATGTGCGCGGGCGGGTCGCCGGCGATCGCGGCGAGGAGGGTGCGGGCGGCGGTCACGCCCCAGCCGCGGGCGTCGGTCGACACGCTCGTCAGGGCCGGGTGCACCCAGCGCCCGATCTCGGTGTCGTCGAAACCGGTGATCGACAAGTCGCCCGGGACCCGCAAACCACGCTGGTGGGCGACACCCATCCCGGCGACGGCCATGCTGTCGTTCGAGTAGACGATCGCCGTGGGCGGGGTGGGCTCGTCGAGGAGGGATGCCGTCGCCCGCGCGCCGTCGGCGGCGCTGAAGTCGGTCTCCACGACGACGACGTCGAGGCCGGCGGCATCCGCGGCATCGAGGAAGGCATCGCGGCGGCGGTGGGCGTGGAGCATGCCGGAGGGCCCTGCGACGTGCCCGACGCGGCGGTGGCCGAGGCCGGCGAGGTGCTCGACGGCGAGACGGATGCCGGCGCCGTCGTCCGTCGAGACCGAGGCGAACGGCGAGGCGACGTCGGGGACGCCGAGGGTGACGGCGGGGATCCCGACCTCGGCGAGGAGCGCGATGCGCGGGTCCGCGACGCGGATGTCGGTGAGGATGACGCCGTCCACGCGTCGGTCCGAGGCGAGCGCCCGGTAGGTGGCCTCCTCCTGACGGCCCGGGTTCGCGACGGCAAGGACGAGGGCCTGTCCGGTGACGGAGAACTCGTCTTCGAGCCCGGCGATGAACGAGGGGAAGAAGGGGTCGGCCGCGATGACGTCGGGGCTCCGACCGATCACCAGTCCGCAGGCGAAGGCGCGGCCCACGCTGAGCGAGCGGGCGCTGAGGCTGGGGGTCCAGCCGAGGTCGGCGGCGACGTCCATGATGCGCTGCCGGGTGTCGGCCGAGACGCCGGGCCGCCCGTTGAGGGCGAAGGAGACGAGACCCTTGCTCACGCCCGCGACGCGCGCGACATCCGCGATCGTGGGACGGGTCTCCGGCGGCATCGGTCACTCCTTCGTGGCGAACCCGTCCCACTAAACCGGTTCAGACCCCGAAAAAGCAAGACCTAGACACGCGCATCGGCGCGGGCGTAAACGCTGATCAGCGGGTGGGCAGCTCCACGCGGACGCGCCATCGACCCTCGTCAGGGCCTGCCGCGAACGTTCCGCTCAGCACCTCGACGCGCTCTCGAAGCCGGGCGAGTCCGAATGCCGGGCCGGGGCGCTGACCCGACACGGGGCGATGCGGATCGTTGATCACCGACAGCACGACGGTGTGCGGTGTCACCACGAGCGACAGCTCGATCGTCATGGCCGGCGCGCCGTGCTTCACGATGTTCGTGACCGCCTCCCGCGCGGCGCGGGTGAGGGTCGTCTCGATGATGCCAGCGAGCGCCGCGTCACCGGTGACCTCCGTCCGCACCGTGTGCCCGAGGTCGCGGAGCTTCTCGGCGAGGGAGTCGATCTCTCGGCGGATGCCGGGGGCGCCGGCATCCGTCACGCCGTCCATCCCCGTCCTGCCGTGGATGAGCTGCAGCACGCGACGCGTGTCGGTCAGCGCCTGAGCGGATGCCGCGACGATCGCGCGCTGCGAGCTGGAGCGGATCTCGGGGTCGTCCGTGCGCTCCAGGACGCGGGCGTGCATGACAGTGATGGAGATCTCGTGCGCGATGACGTCGTGGAGCTCGTCGGCGATACGGGTGCGCTCCGCCAGCAGCGCCGCGTCGAGCTGCGCCTCGTGCGCGTCGACCTGCGAGGCGAGGACGACGTTCCGGCGGACGACGCGACGCAGGCCCCGTCCGACCGTCGCCGACAGCAGCCCGACGACGAAGACGGCCACGACTCCGCCGACGTCGAGACCCGGCGGCACCGTGGCGATCGCCGCCACCCAGGCGACGGCCGCGACCCCGTACGCGGTCGAGAACACGGCGCTGCAGCAGTAGAAGACGACCCCGATGCTCATGGCGACCGCGGTCAGATACTCACCGCTCTGACCCGCGACGACGGCGACGAACCCGGCGAGCACGAGGACGATGGCTCCCCACGTGGGCCGCCAGGCCATCGCGATGATCGAGCCGTTGGTGAGCACGGAGGCGGCGATCGTCGGCCACGAGACCGACGGCCCCGATGTCAGCTGCGCCCACACGACGTCGACCGCCGCGAGCAGGGGCAGCAGAGCCAGGATGGCGCGGGCGACCTTCGGGGGGAGGACGTAGTCCCACAGCTCGCGCTGCACGGCACGGGCTGCTCCGCCTGCGCCGTGCATGCCGCGGGTCAGTTGCAGATGCGCAGCACCCGGCACAGGTGCGTCCACAGATTTGTCGGCTGACTCGCGAACGGGATCCATCGGAACATTCTTTCTCTCCCCATCTCGATTTCGTGCCGGAAGGAGCTCCCGGCACGCCCTGCGCCCATCCTGACGCGAGGAGCGCCGGGGGATGCTCCTGCTCAAGACGCAATCCCGTCACCGCAAGACGCAAAACCGGCACCTATGCTGATCGCATGGACCCCATCCGAGTTCTCATCGCCGACGATGAGGCTCTCGTCCGACGGGCTCTCCAGGTGTTCTTGAACGCAGAACCGGGGATGACCGTCGTAGGAGAGGCGAGCGACGGACCGAGCGCTGTCCGCCTGAGCCTCGAGCTGAAGCCCGATGTGATCCTGATGGACATCCGGATGCCGGGAGGCGACGGCATCCGCGCGATCGAGCAGTTGTCGGTCGACCTGCCGTCCGCGCGGACCATCGCGATCACGACCTACGGATCCGACGAGACAGTGGCCGGCGCCCTCCGGGTCGGCGCCGTCGGCTTCCTCGTGAAGGATTCCGAACCCGAGCACATCACGGCGGCCGTCCGCAGCGCACACCACGGCGGCTTCGTCCTGTCGTCGGTCGCCGGCCGAGATCTCGTCCGGCGGATCGGTGCGTCGGCGGGTCAGCCGACCGTCACACTGAGTCCCGCGGAACAGGTCTCCCGTCGTGAGCTCGACGTCCTCGAGCTGCTCGCCAAGGGGATGTCGAACGCCGAGATCGGGCGGGACCTCTTCCTGTCCGAGGCGACGGTCAAGTCGCACCTGCGCCGGATCATGACGAAGTGGGGCGTGCGCGATCGGGTGCAGGTCCTCCTCTACGCCGCGACCACCGGCGTCATCCGACTCCCCTGAGCGGGGCGGCGTCCCTCAGCTGCGCGAACGGCTCCGGCGCGACACGATCGCGTACGCCGTCGCCGCGGCGGCGATGCCGGCCACGGCGGTGATCCCCCAGCGCAGGATCACCTCGACGTCGGTGAAGACGGCCAGGCAGATGTTGACCGTCAGCGCGACGATGAAGAGTGCGGCGAAGGCCGCGCCGTCCGCGGCGGTCCGCTTCTTGTCAGCCATGGGATTCCTTACGTCGCGGACGAACGGGCACCGTGTGTCTGCCGCGCGTCGATGTGGGTGGGAACGCCTCGGAGCCTAGCCGCGGCCTTTGCGCCTCGATACGGCGCGAGAGCGCATTCCATCCGGGGGCGGCACCCTCCGCGGTCCCGTTGCGACTAAAGGCGGATGCGGATTGCGTCCCCCGCACGAACGCTGGGGCCTTTCGACTCAAGAGCGGCGACCCGAGCCGTCGGTAGCGTCACTTCCGGCGCTGCGATCGCGGTCACGAACGCAGCGTCACTGACAAACACCAACGGATCGAGAGGAAACATCATGGGGGCAGTTCTGAGGTTCATCGCGTGGGTCATCGCGAACATCGGCCGCTGGGGCCGTGCCGTCGCCGGCCAGGTCGGACGCATCACCGCGTGGGCACGCAACAACTGGCGTCGCGTGCTCGAGTGGATCAACGCGGGCATCTCGTTCGCGACGATCGTCGACTACATCCTGCGGATCCTCGGCATCGGCTGAGATCTGTCCCGATGGGACGGCACCACGTGCGTGCCGTCCCATCGGGACACCGCGACCACCTGAAAGAGAAGGAGAGACGACCCATGCCGCAGACACCGGACACCGGCATCCGCGTGAGGGGCGTCTCGAAGACGTACGGCGTCAAGCGCGTCCTCGACGACGTCTCCTTCGACATCCCCGCGGGCACCGTCACGGGCCTGCTGGGTCCCAACGGCTCCGGCAAGTCGACCGCGATGCGCACGATGCTCGGGTTGACGATCGCCGACGCCGGATCGACCACGTTCGACGGCGTTCTCTTCCGCGATCTCGCGCAGCCGGGCCGTACCGTCGGAGCCCTTCTCGACCCGGGCGCCCACCACCCCGGGCGCAGCGTCGAGGACACGCTCGCGACGGCCGCCATCCTGACCGGCTCACCGCGCGAGCGGGTCGGCGAACTCATCGCCACGCTCGGCCTGGCCTCTGCCGCACGTCGCCGCTTCGGCGCGCTCTCCCTCGGGATGAAGCAGCGGGTCGCCCTCGCCGTCGCGCTCGTCGGTCGGCCTCGACACCTCATCCTCGACGAGCCCATGAACGGTCTCGACATCGAGACCGGCGACTGGCTGCGATCGACTCTTGTCCATCACGCGCACACGACGGGCGGCTGCGTCCTCGTCTCGACGCATCTCCTGCAGGAACTCCAGACCTTCGCCGATCGCATCGTCGTCCTCAGCGAGGGCGCCATCCGCTACTCCGGCGAGGTCGGCGACCTCACCGCCGACAAGAACGCGACGGCGATCGCTGCAGACTCCGACCTGCTGCGACGCGCACTCACGACCCGCGGCATCCCCTTCAGCGTGCGTCCCGAGGACGGGCGCTTCTCGGTCGACATCGACCCCCGCTCCCTCAGCGAGATCTGCATCGCCGACCGCATCGTGCTCGACGAGCTCGCCGAGGACCGCGAGTCGATCAGCGACCTCTACCGTCGCCTGACGCGCGGCCAGTATCGAGTGGAAGGTGACGTCTTTGATCCTCGCTGACAGCCCCCCGCAGACCGCCGGCCGCTTCGGCCGCAGCCTGCGGTCCGAACTGCGGAACGTCCGCACGACACGGGGGACGCGGTGGGCGCTGGGCCTCACCGCCGCGCTCTGGGTCGTCGTCGGCGCCGGTGTCGCCGCGATCGCGCTGCTCGTCGACGCGGAATCGGTGAGCATCTCCGGCGCGCTCCTCGGCATGGGGGCGGCCGTCACCGTGTTCGTCCCCATCCTGGCGATCTTCATCATGGCCGCCGACTGGCAGTCGCGAGACGTGCTCACGACGTTCGCCCTCGAACCGCGCCGGCACATCGTCTTCCTCGCCAAGGCCCTGACGGCGCTCATCGTGTGCACCGTCCTCGTCGCCGTCGCCGCCGTCCTGGCCGTCGTGTTCACCGCCGGCCTCGCGCTCGCCGCCGGGGCGACGATCGTGTGGAACGCGGATGCCGAGAGCATCGCGGTCCTGCTCTGGAGCGCCGGCGTCGGCACGGTGTCGGGTATCGCCTACGGCGCGGCGACGCAACGCGTCGCGATCGCCATCGTGTTCTCGCTCGTGCAGGGATTCGTGATCGACCCGCTGCTCATGCTCGTCCCGCACGGCATCGGCTCGTGGTTCCGGCTGACCGCCATCACCGAGGCCGGCAGCGGCACCGGCGAGCTCGGCCCGGCGCTGACGGCCGGACTGCTGTGGCTGGTCGCCCCGCTCGCCATCGGATTCGCCCGCAATCAGCGGGCCGACGTGCAATGACCGGCGCCCCCTCCGGAAAGGGGTCTGGCTGGCGTCTCGGTCAAGACGCCAGCCAGGGGTGCTTCGAATCGGATCGAGATGAAGCGGGATCAGTTTACGCGCACCGAGGTTTCGATCTCCCGAGAATCCACGTCGGACGGATGCCCGCCGACGCCGCGGGTGCGGGATTATCGGGATCATGACCGTCCCCGCGAGCACCCCGTCCTCGGGATACCCGCCTGCGCACGGCACCCGCGGTGACGCGGTGCTGGCACCCCGCGCGCTGACCTACCTCAACGTCCGCGAGGGCGCGACCACGGTCCTCGTCACCACGGCGCTCGCCGTCGCCATCGCCTTCCTCCCCGATCCCGGGTGGCGCACGGCCCTCTGGGTGATCGTCGGCATCCTCGCCGTCGTCTCCCTGCTGATCGAACTGCCCTGGCTCAACCGCAAGCAGGTCGAGAACACGAGCTACACCGCGACGGCGGACTACGTCTACATCACGCGCGGCTGGCTCTGGCGGCGGACCACCGTCATCGCGACGGCCCAGATCCTGAACGTCGAAGTCGTGCAGGGGCCGCTGCTGCGCGCGTTCGACGCCGTGAGCGTGCGATTCACGTGCATCTCCGAGGTCGAGGGCCTCGGCCCGCTCGAGCCGCGCGCGGCGGAGCGCATCCGTGCGACCGTGCTCACCGCGCAGGCGGAGCCGGCGCGGTGACCGTCCCCGCCGACGCGGCCCCTCGGCGTCTTCCGCTGCGCTACCTTCCGGCGTCGTACCTGGAGTCCTCTCCCAAACTCGTCGGCAGTGTCATCGCCGGCGCCGTCTATCTCTTCGGACCGGCCGTGTGGCCGGGCGCCTGGGCGTGGCTGGCGCTCGGCCCCCTGATCGCCGTTCTCCTGTGCGAACCGATCTGGCGGTGGACCTTCACCCGGGTGGCGCTCACCCCGGAGCACCTGGTGGTGACGACCGGTGCGTTCACGCGCCGCCAGCAGTCCCTCGCCTGGGCCGACATCGGAACGGTCGACAGCAGGCAGTCCTGGGCTTTCGCCCGGTGGGACCTGCGGGTCCTCACGCTGTCCCAGGCCGGCGACGAGCGGACCAAGGTCCACCTGTGGGCGGTCGACGAGGACCTCCATCGCGAGGTGACGGCGCGCGCCGGGCACGCGATCGGGACGGCTGAGGCTGTTTCGGCCGCCGAGCAGCCTGCCGAGCAGGCGCGGCCGGCGCCCGGCATCCTGCTCTACCGGGTGCGGCTGACGCACCTGCTGCTCGCGAGCGTCGTCTACGGCCAGTTCGCCCTCATCGGCGGTGGCGCGGCGTTGGGGGTGTCCGAGACGCTGGGCATGTTCGGCGCCGACACGGCGCTCACCCGGTGGCTGCCGCTGCCCCCGGTCGTCTGGGCGGTGGCGATCGCCGTCGGCATCGTCGCGCTCGGCCTCGTGCTGACGGTGGTGCGCTACGCCTCGTTCGAGGTGCGACGGATGCCGGGCGACCGGATCGTGATCTCCTACGGCCTGTTCTCCACCCACACCCGGAGCGTCTCGCGGGCGACGACGATCGGCGTCGTGCTGCAGCGCAACCTCGTCGAGACGCTGCTCGGACGCGTCCGGCTGTCGCTTCTGACGACGGACTCGGCCGCGCAGCTCGGCACGAACCTCCTGCTCCCGTCGCTCCCCCGCCGGGTCGTGGAACGCCTGCTGCACGAGGCGTTCGACGAGGACCCGTCGACGCGCCTGCTCACCGGCGATCGGGGTGCCCGAGCCACCGGTACGGGTGTCGTCCTCCTCGCCGGGCTGATCGCTGCCGCCGTCCTCGCCGGCTGGGTCGCCGCGGGGCTGGGGTGGCCGCCGCTGCTCGTCCTCGCGACCGGTGCGGTCGTCTTCGCGATCGCCTGGCCCCTCACGGTCGTCCTCTGTTCACGACTGCGGGTCGACACAGGTTCCGACCGGGTCGTCCTCCTCGTCAGCCATGTCGTGCAACGGCAGACGGTGCTGTCCGCCGCGGCCGTGCACATCGTGGGCACGAGCCGGCTCGCGGGGCATCCGCTCGTCGCCGACGTGTGCTTCTACGCAGGGATGCCGCGCACCTTCCGGGCACTCCGGTTCCTCCCCGCGGAGGTCGACGCGCTGTCGGCTCGGATCGCCGAGACGGTTCCGCTGGCGAGGACGCATCGCCGTGCGCCCGCGCCCGCGCTCACTTGACGAGCGGGAAGAGGATCGTCTCGCGGATGCCGAGGCCGGTGATCGCCATCAGCAGGCGGTCGATGCCCATGCCCATGCCGCCGGTCGGCGGCATGCCGTGCTCGAGCGCGCGCAGGAACTCTTCGTCGACGCGCATCGCCTCGTCGTCGCCGCGCGCGGCGAGCTTCGCCTGCTCGACGAAACGCTCACGCTGGATGACGGGGTCGACGAGCTCGGAGTAGCCGGTCGCGAGCTCGAAGCCGCGAACGTAGAGGTCCCACTTCTCGACGACACCCGGGATGCTGCGGTGCTCGCGCACGAGCGGAGACGTGTCGAGCGGGAAGTCCATGACGAACGTCGGACGCTCGAGACCGCCCTTCACGAAGTGCTCCCACAGTTCCTCGACGAGCTTGCCGTGGGTCGCGATGGTCGAGGGCACCTCGACGCCCGCCTCGGCCGCGAGGGCCTGCAGCTCCTCGAACGACGTCTCGGGCGTGACGCGGCGACCGGCGGCATCCGACAGCGACTCGTACATCGAGATGCGGTCCCACTGACCGCCGAGGTCGTACTCGGTGCCGTCGGCCCAGGTCACCGTCGTCGACCCGGCGACCGCGATCGCCGCGTTCTGGATGAGCTCCTGCGTCAGGTCGGCGATGCCGTTGTAGTCGCTGTACGACTGGTACGCCTCGAGCATGGCGAACTCGGGGCTGTGCGTGGAGTCGGCGCCCTCGTTGCGGAAGTTGCGGTTGATCTCGAAGACGCGGTCGATGCCACCGACGACGGCGCGCTTGAGGAAGAGCTCCGGCGCGATGCGCAGGTACAGCTCGGTGTCGAACGCGTTGGAGTGCGTGACGAACGGACGGGCCGCAGCGCCGCCGTGCTGCACCTGCAGCATGGGCGTCTCGACCTCGAGGAAGCCGTGCGCCTCGAAGGTGCGACGAAGCGACGCGTTGACCTTCGCTCGGGCGACGACCGTCTCGCGGGCGGTGTCGCGCACGATGAGGTCGAGGAAGCGCGAGCGCACCCGACTCTCCTCGCTCAGCTCGGAGTGCAGGTTCGGCAGCGGCAGCAGCGCCTTGGCCGCGATCGCCCACCCGGTGACCATGATGGACAGCTCGCCGCGCCGGCTCGAGATGACCTGACCGGTCACCGAGACGTGGTCGCCGAGGTCGACGAGCTCCTTCCACGCCTGCAACGACTCCTCGCCCACCTCCGCGAGAGAGACCATCGCCTGGATGCGGCTGCCGTCGCCCGACTGCAGCGCCGCGAAGCAGAGCTTGCCGGTGTTGCGGCTGAAGACGATGCGGCCGGCGACCGAGGCGGTCTCGCCGGTCTCCTCCCCCGCCTCGAGCGATGCGAAGCGGTCCCGCAGCGCGGGGATCGTCGTACTGACGGGGACCGCGACGGGGTAGGCGCCACCGGCGGCATCCGTCCGCTCCGCCAACAGGCGCTCGCGCTTGGCGAGGCGGACCGCCTTCTGCTCGAAGATGTCCTCTTCGGTCGTCTCGGCGGGCGTGGGCGCGGACGCGTCGGTCATGGCAGAAGGCTCCTCGGGGATTCGACCCTTCAGTCTATCGGCGAGGCCCTGTACGGTTTCCGCGGCGAGAGCGGATGCCGGTGGCCGCCGCGTGCGCGGATGCAACGGATCCGCGCCGACGCGCCGCGCCGCGGCATCCGTCCCCCGCGTGTCGCGTCGGATCTGTTGCATCCGTGAACGGTCCGGCGAACCGCGCGGCTCAGCGGCGAGGGGTCCAGCCGGG